>JASGMB010000109.1 GCA_030156665.1 Clostridiales bacterium | reverse complement strand
CCCTATCTATATAATTATGACGCACAATTTCTTGAGCAATTGCTTGTAATTCATCATCAAAAATAACTACATGGTCACTATCCCACCTTACTGGACGACTAACATGAAGCAGTAATTCATCAAGATACAGCAGACAAGATGAAATTTTATTAGAAATTACCTCTGTTGGATGGAAATGTCCCGCATCTAAGCATAATAAAACATTATTTTTCATCGAATAACCCATATAAAACTCATGAGAACCTACTACATAACTTTCTGAACCAATACCAAATAACTTACTTTCAACAGCATCTAAATTATAATTCTTATCAATTTTCTCTGACAATATCTCATCCAATGATTCCTGCAGCCTCTTCCTTGGTCCCAATCTATCCACCGGAATATCCTTATATCCATCAGGAATCCAAATATTTGTTACTGCCGGTGTCCCCAGCTCTTTACCAAAGTACTCACCAATTTTTCTTGCACGTTTGCAATGTCTAATCCAAAAGTCTCTAATTTCTTTATTAGGATGACTTAAGGTAAAACCATCATCTGCCTTTGGATGTGAAAAAATAGTAGGATTAAAATCCAACCCCAAACCTCTTTCTTTCGCCCAAACTACCCAATTTTCAAAATGCTTTGGTTCTATCTCATCTCTTTCAACTTTTTGTCCGTCGGTTTCTAAATAAATTGCATGAAGGTTAACCCTATGCTTTCCAGGAATAAAAGAAAAAGCTTTGTCCAAATCTGCTCTTAATTCTTCTGCTGTTCTCGCTTTACCAGGATAATTCCCTGTTGCTTGAATGCCGCCAGTTAAATCGCCATCCGGATTTTCAAATCCTTTTACGTCATCCCCTTGCCAACAATGAAGAGAAATTGCTACTTTCTCCAATTTTTTTAGTACTTCGTCTACATCAATTCCCCATACACCATACTGTTCTTTAGCTATTTCATAAGCCTTTTCAATTTGATTTTCTGTCAAACTCATAATTTACGGTCCCCCTACATTGTATTATTTAAATATATTTATTCTAATTGCTTGTTTTACCATAATTAATATTAAGTTATTTCTTTTGTCAACTCGATTCAAAACACTTATCCATTGCCTTAACCTTGGTTACTATATATACATTGCTAAAAATATTTTTCTATTGCTCCGCTTCATTCTTCTTAATTTTAATTATAAGTTTTAATTGGCAGGATATGCCATCGTCGTCATCAATGTCATTTCAGCTTGTGTTGTATCCATCCGGCTGTGTTGCACCACAATTGGCAAATCACTTTCAATCTTTAATGCATAAGGTACTCCAATAGGTATTTTGTTACCATCTGTATCTACAATCTTATCCAAACGAATATGATTGGTTCTTTTAGCTGGGCATACAGCAAAAAACTTTTCCATTGGTTCCCGGTCCTCAAAATATACTGTAATATTGATATTTGCGTCCTGTTTTGCAACATTTAATACACATATAGCTTCATGACTTACAAAATCACCATTACTTTTTTCCGGCAGAAAACCATCCGGAATAATCCAAACTTTTCGACCAATTGAAGTTGACATATCACATCTCCCCCATCTTATTTATGCTCAATTATCTTTTTAAACCTTGTATATGCTTCGTTCCACTCCTCTGTTTGTTCCGGCTGATATACAGTAGTTGGAAATGAATCCTTGATTATTTGTCTTGCTTGCTGCAAACTTCCAATCTCTTTTAATGCTATCGCCTGTACTACAATATTACCTATAGATGTTGCTTCTATTGGTCCTGCCACTACTTCTCTTGCAGTTGCATTAGCAGTAAATTGACATAGCATCTTATCCTTGATACCGCCACCTACCATATGAATGACATTCAACTTTTTACCTAGTATATCTTCTAAACCATCTACAGTATAGCGGTATTTCAATGCCAAACTTTGGATAATACATCGTATTATTTCGCCCTTGCTCTCAGGAACAGGCTGATTGGTATTATTACAAAATTCTCTAATTTTCTTCGGCATATTTCCCGGTGCCGCAAAAGAGTGATGATCAGGATCAATGAAAGATACAAGCGGCTTTGTTTTCCTTGCCATTTGCTCCAGATCTGCAAAACTCATTTTTTCTCCTTCTCTTTCCCATTGTCTCTTGCTTTCCTGTACCAACCACAACCCCATAATATTTTTAAGGAAACGGATCGTATTGTTTACACCGCCTTCATTAGTGTAGTTAAGTGCAAGACTTTTTTCATTAATAATGGGTTGATTAGATTCAACTCCCATCAACGACCAGGTACCGCAGCTGATATAAGCATAATTCTCTTCATCCACCACTGGTACTGATGCAACCGCTGAACCAGTATCATGGGAAGCTACCGATATAACTGGTATTGGATCTATTCCCAATTCACTGCAGATTTCAGGAGATAGTTTACCAATAACTGTTCCTGGATGAACAATATTGGTAAAGATATTTTGAGGTATACTCATTTTTTCCATTAACTCTCTTGCCCATGTGCCTTTAACAGGATCAAATAATTGAGTTGTCGTTGCATTTGTAAACTCGGTGGACTTTACCCCTGTTAAGAAATAGTTGAATAAATCGGGCATTAGCAGCAATGTTTTAGCTTTTTCCAATATAGGCATATTATTTACCTTCATAGAAAGCAATTGATATAAAGTATTAAACCAAATAAATTGAATACCTGTTTGACGGAAGATTTCTTTTTTAGGTACTATCTTAAATGCTTCCTCCATCATGCCTTCAGTCCTTGTATCTCTGTAGTGATACGGATTGCCCAACAGATTCCCCTTCTCATCTAATAAACCAAAATCCACACCCCAAGTATCGATTCCTATTGCAGCTATATCCTTATGGTCGTTGTTGATGCATTTTAAAATTCCCTGCTTTATTTCGTAAAACAATCTTAATACATCCCAGTAAAGGCTTCCACCAACATTTACTGGATCATTAGAAAATCTATGAATTTCTTCAAGGGATATCTTCTCTCCATCGAAAGTACCCAGCATTGCCCTCCCGCTGCTCGCCCCAAAATCAAAAGCCAGTAATTTTAATTTTTTTTTCATACAACTCCCCCTTGTTATCGTTTTCATGTTATCGTTTTCATTTATTGATAAAAATATATAGAAAACAATTTCATGAAATTGTTTTCTATATATTTTTATTCTACATCAAAATAAAAATTCCTGCAATACCTGATTAAATTTAATTTCAATATACCAAATTTAAAAACATATTTATTATCTTTTCCTGTTCTCTATTAACTCCACTTCCGGTTTACTAGAATCTGTGGATCTTCTTATCACAACTCTACCTTTTAGCACAATCTCCCTATTTTTTGCAGTTGGATGATTTGATTTATGAATGAATAACTTTACTGCTTTTTGTGCTATTTCTTCTATAGGCTGTTTATACGTTGTAAGTGGAGGTGATATCAGTTTATCGATATATATGTCATCAAATCCTGCAACCACAATATCCTCAGGTATTCTAATGCCCTGTGATTGAAGATAATTGATTGCACCTATCGCCATTAAATCTGTCGCAGATACAATAGCAGTAGGTCTATTTTTAGTCTGAGTTAAAAAGTACTTTGCAGCAGCATACCCGCTTTCAATGTGATAGTTACCTTCATATACAAATTCTTTATTTATTCCCAATCCTGCCTCTTTCATAGCATCCTTGTAGCCTTCATAACGATCATTGGCTACATGATACCTCGCTAACGGCTTGATAAACGCAATGGCTCTATGTCCTTGTTCAATAACATGTTTCATTATTTCTCTTATACCTAGGTATCCATCAGTATATACAGCATTAATAGGTTTTTTTACCTGTAGGTTATCCATAAAAATAACAGGGATTTCTCTTGATAATTTAAGTAAATATTCAATGGTTTGCTGTTCACCTCTATAAGAACATACAATAATACCATCAATATTTTTATTTACTAATTGATTAATATATCCAACTTCATCAGCTGCTTCTTCCCCAGTAGAAGCCACAATAACATGATACCCTTCTTTTCTCGCAGCATCTTCCAAGTATTTAAATAACTCATGGTAAAAAGGATTAATATAATCAGGAATAATAACACCTAATGTTCTAGATTTCTTAGTACGCATCCCCTGTGCTATGATACTTGGCGTATAATTTAATTCTTTCATTGCTTTTTTTATTTTTTCTTTTGTTTTTTCGTTGACAGGCGCAGTATTATTAAGAACTCGGGATACTGTCGTAACTGATACACCTGCCCGCTGTGCTACATCTTTAATAGTTGCCATAGTTACACCTCTTAGTACGGTAATCGTTAACATGATATTGTTTTCAATTCAATTTATCCATACCTGTATTATACAAAATTATCATAATTACTGCCAGACGTTTTTAAATGCGAGTGAATTTAATTTATGGATGAATATTATGTAAAATAACGCTTAAGAAAGCCTATTGACTGGCTGTTGAAAAAGAGCGGGTTTAGCCAGCTGCAATATAAAATCAGAGGAGGTAGTATCCGTATGGATAATAATAATACATTAGCACACACGAAGTGGGGGAGTGTAAGTATCTTCAAAGGAAGAAGGGCAATAGGATTTCCCGTTTACCCTTTATTATTTCTTTTTCCTTTGAACCTGCGTAATCCTTAAGATAAGGATTCAAATTGCTGATGATGGCTCCGGTATTGACATGAATGATCTGCCTCACATATTTGATAGATTCTATAAAAGAAAAAGAGGCGAATTTGGTCTTGGACTTGCCATCAGTAAAGATATTATTAAAAAGCATAAAGGGAATATTACTGCCAAAAACCTTGAAAATGGCTCAGGAGCAGTATTTGAGATAATACTTCCGATTAGAACAAGCTAATTGCCCCCCTTTACTTCAACAAATTTCTTATTTTTTTAATTTCTTCTTCTACTAATGCAGTCATATCATTTATACAAAAATCTTTATAAACTTCTTTACAACAATTCCTTAAACCTCTACCCTTTATAAAAACTTTTCGTTTCTGTTTTCTAAAATCATGTATATATCCTCAATCAGCATATCAATTAATATCTCCTGATACCCCGCTTTCCCCTGCCCTTTCAGGTATTGGCCTAATTGTCTCAACTGTTCATCCTGTATATTTTCCAGTTTTTTTATGCTGCATGCGCTAATCATTTTATTAGAACGAACGGCTTCATAATCTTTCTGATGATAGCGCCATAATATTAATTGACCTCCATATCTCTTTTTTAGCTTATCCGCTATTAATAGCCCTTCCGGATCAAAGTCTCCTGAATAATAGATGGTAGTCCCTTGTTTTGCCAACATATCCAGTAATACAAGGGAAGCAAGTTTTACCTGTCCATAGGTACATATTAATGGAGGATATATGCAGGAGAGTTGGTCTAATACCGTTGAAAAAACAGCAGGGTTTTCAAAGACAAATACTTTTCCCATTGGGCTGGCGACAGTATCAATCTTGCTTAGATTGGCTAGTGATACCTGCATAGGTTCTCCAAGTGCATAATACCCTTCCCATCCCGGATGGGTTTTCCCGCCTATATATCCTTTTAATCCACAGCAAACAGTATAGTTTGAGATTTCGTCCACAAGTATTCCCGCTTTATAATACAATTCTGCTTTTTCTTCTGCATTTTGAGGTTTAGCTGCATTAAACCGGTACATGATTGCATACTGAAGTAATTGCCCACATTCGGTCCCTTCATCAAATATATGGGGATTTTTACTAATTTCAGAAGCAAACATTGCTAGGCGTTTTTTCTGGTCAGCCAGGCAGGGCAGGTTGTTCAGAGCCATACAAATAATATGGATATCTTCTTTTAATCTATTCTTATCCATATCATATCTTTTTATGAAGGTGATATAAGCATTTTCCTTAGTTTGAAGGACATACCTTACCCACTCCCCGGCAAGTGTACCTTCAAACGCATCTATTATTTTTTTAAAGAAATCCTCCCGGCGCTGCTTATAGATATTAATCTCTTCTTTATTCGAAACAAGCTCCTCATGAAAGTATTCTTTCAGTATATCTTCCAGGTGCAATCCGGCAAATCGGGTTTTGTCCAATGCCTTTTTGAAATTTTCCATTTTTATGCTCGCCGATTTTTGTTTTGTATAATCCTTTTTAAGGAAGCCGGTTAAGGCTTCCTGTTCCTGCACGGATAAACCGGTTAATACAATGGTCCCGCCTATTGCACCAAGAGATTTATACTTTTCTCTCATTTTTTCAAAAACTCTTTTAAATCCCCTGTTATTTTTAAAATAAAGCACGCATTGTCTAAGCAAATCAGTCTCATTCATTCAAAACACTCCATTAACATGCACTGCCCGATTCTTATAGTGAGCGAAGTCTAAAAATAAATATTTCATTAATCTTAACTTCGCGAACTTCATCGATAACTTCCTTAATTTTATTTTAATTTTAAAGTTCGTTATCGATATAATTAACCAACTTTAAAACTAAAAATTGTTGTATTACCACAAATACCAATAAAAATGTGCTTGATTTGTATTCAATTCTCAATTTGTTACCAGTTCCCTTACCTTTCCATTCCATCGGTACCGGATAACTGTCACAAAATCTGCAT
>JASGMB010000108.1 GCA_030156665.1 Clostridiales bacterium | reverse complement strand
TCTTATCTCCCCTATCCCTTCTACATCATCTAAATTTTCTATTGTAGCTCTTAAAACACCTTGAAGATTCCCAAACCTGCACACCAAATTGGAAATAACGGAGAAAGGTAATCTGGGCACTTTACTCAGCATTCGATATCCTCTTGTATGCACATTGATATCCAATATATTCATTCCTCCATAATATCCTAAGGCACGGCATAAAAAGGTTAAGTCCAATAACTCATCTTGAGAACATGCCCGCAGTTGTTTTAACACATCATCAGCAGTTCTTTCTTCTGAAGGTATAAAATAATCACGTACAACCAATTCTCCGTCTTCTACAGTATGGTTGACCAGTTCCTCCAGCTGCATACTTACCAATCTACCTTCACTGCCCAGCTCACAAATGTACTTCTCTATTTCAGATACAACCCTCATCACCATTTCTGTTCTCTGCACTACAATAATAACATCGTAAAGTGTCACCATATCCTCAAATTCAAGCACACTTAAATTTGTCATCATATTATCTAACACTGATTTATACTTTTGTAGTGTCTGCAACGCTTGGTTTGCCCTTGCAAGAATCCTTCCCGTATCATTTAATATATACCTGCTCTGACCTTTATATAATGTAATAATATTGCGACGTTGAGATATCGATATGACCAATTCACCTGTTTGTTTAGCTACCCTATCCGCAGTTCTATGGCGAATACCGGTTTCCATGGTAGGAATATACGAGTCTGGAATAAGTTGTGTGTTCGCAAATAATATTTTTTTCGCATCACGGGTTAAAATAATAGCTCCATCCATTTTTGCCAGTTCATATAAATGAGAGGGAGTATAGTCCTTATTTATAGTAAATCCTCCATCTACTAGATTCATAATTTCGGCTGAATCCCCTACCACAATTAATGCACCCTTTTTTGCTTTTAAAATGTTTTCCAATCCTTCTCTTAATGGAGTCCCCGGAGCAACTACTTTAAGCATCTCCATCATTTCATTGTCTTTCATTTTTTTATCTTTCATAGTTAACCTCCAGTATCTATATCTAATTAAGAATTAAAATGAAGTAAAATCATTTGCCAGTCAATATCTCCAGTGCATCATTGACATTTTTAACGCCAATTACTTGGCAATCGCTTATCTGTTTAAGATTCTTCACATTTTCCATTGGTACTATACATTGATTAAACCCTAATTTATAAGCTTCATTCACACGTTTATCTATATAACTTATTGCTCTAATTTCACCTGTAAGTCCCACTTCCCCCATCAGCAAAGTTTGAGGTGAAATCTGAAAATTCTTGAAACTTGAAGCAATCGCTGTAATAACACCTAAATCTGCAGCTGGTTCATCAATTCTTATACCCCCTACTACATTTACGTATGCGTCATGATTTTGTAAATGTAATCCCACCCTTTTTTCTAAAACTGCCATAAGCAGCGTAATGCGATTATAATCTATACCGGTAGACATTCTGCGTGGAATGCCGAAGCTAGTAGGAGAGACAAGTGCTTGAACTTCTGCTAATACAGGCCGTGTCCCTTCCAGCGTACAAACGACACATGAACCTGAAACATTTACAGGTCTTCCTGACAATAACATCAATGAAGGATTGTCTACCTCTACTAAGCCCTTATCCTGCATTTCAAATACACCAATTTCATTGGTTGAACCAAATCTATTTTTTACCGCTCTCAAAATCCTGTATGTCTGATGTCTTTCTCCTTCAAAATATAATACACAATCCACCATGTGTTCCAACACTCTCGGTCCGGCAAGCGTTCCTTCTTTTGTTACATGGCCTACAATAAATATCGCAATGTTACTCTCTTTTGCTTCTCTCATTAAGCTAATAGTAACCTCACGAACCTGACTAACACTGCCGGGTGCCGACGTTAACTCAGGTTTAAAGATGGTTTGTATTGAATCAATGATAACCATATCTGGTTTTAAATCATTTATCGTTTGCAGGATTGCTTCAAGGTTGGTTTCAGACATCAATAACAGATTTGAAGTAGATATTCCTAGACGATCGGCTCTTATTTTGATTTGCTTTACTGATTCTTCACCAGATACATATAATATTTTCGCTTTTTGACCAACCATCTCACAAATTTGCAGCAATAGAGTGGATTTACCTATGCCAGGGTCTCCTCCCACCAACACAAGTGACCCGCGTACAATTCCACCACCTAACACCCGATCAAGTTCCTTTGTGCCAGTGGAAATTCTTTCTTCGTGTGTAATTTCTACTTCATCTAAATGTACCGGATTGGTTTTAAATGAAATAGAGGCTACTTTATTTTGATTGGATTGAATTTCTTCTACCAGAGTATTCCAACTATTACATGCAGGACATTTCCCCAACCATTTCGGAGACTCATATCCGCATTCCTGACATACATATAATGTTTTCAATTTAGCCATTTTTAACACAACCTTTTACTAATTAAATTTTAAAGTTTTCCTTTTTCCGCAAGTTCCAGATATACCAATACATACATCGCATGTGACCATGTCAGAGGAATAACCCATGCAGGCTCTCCCGTATCTTTATGAACTTGTTCCGGCAGTAATCCTAATGAAGTTTTATGATTTGCTGTCCACCAAAGATATTCTTTTGCCTTATCATAATGACTTAGTTGGATATGATAAAGTGCCATCCAAAGTGTGGTCAATATCCACGGATTTCCTCCCATATATCCATCGGTTTCATATCTTCGTATTCCACCTACGGTAGGTGAGGTAAGTTTTTCTTCTATAGCTCTTGCTGTATTTTTCACTCTATCATCCTGGCACTCAAACACTCCAAAGGGTATCGCTACACCTAAAAGACTGATATCTACCATTATGTCCAGAGCCGAGACCCATCTTTTATATCCTTTCGGGTTCACTACTATTTCTTTTTTGCCGCCATGTCCTTCAAATCCCCAACCATTTACGCTGGAATTAATGCCGCGATAAAATCTATTACCTTGTTCATCCCACAACTTTTCTTCCATAGATTTTTTTATATTTATCGCAACTTCTTTCCACTTTTCAGCATTTATGTCCTGCTTATTCAAAACATCATTAATTTTTACTGCTGCTATTAAACCTGCGTATACTGCGGCACATGAATAAGTATGCTGCCCTATCCGTTCCTCCCATAAATCATATGTTGCTTTAGGCAAATTATTTTTTTCATCTATAAATCCGCTTAAAAAGTCGCCTCCTTTTTTCACAGACGGCCATACCTTTTCAAGAAATGTTTTTTCTTTTATAACATTATAGTGCTGTAACATTCCCCATAATAACGTTCCGGTCTCATCAATTTGAAGTCCCCACGAAGGCGCAAGATTTCCATCCAAAAAATATCTTTGGTACCATGAGCCGTTCTTTGCTTGAGCACTGATTGACCATTGGTAAAATTTATCTACCAATTCCGTATATCCTGCACGGTCTAAAGCTGAAGTAATAAAAGCTGCATCTCTGCCCCAACAATAAGCATATCTTCCGCAACGCGTAAAATGTTCATCTATTTCCGGTGCTGCCAACAGCCCACCACTCATTTCATCACTCATCAATTTAAAAATCAATAAAGAACGACGATATAGTTCGTCTAAAGCGTTTGACTCGGTATGAACTTTTTTACGACGGTCAAGATAATCCAACCAGTATTTTTTTGTATGTTCAATAAGTATATCGACATTTTGGTTTTTTACCTTTCGTGTTTTTTCCAGACTTTCTGCTAATGTATGCGCACAACACACATATATGTTAATAACCTTTTTATCATTCGGATAAAACTTTCCCAGTTCCCACGCCTGGACCGCCTCCCCGGTCATTCCTATATCATCGACACCATAAAATTCCGACCGTACTGCTGCATTATAGGCATCGTTTGTAATTTGAAAATCCACTACCCTGCTGCTTCCGGCCACAGCAAAATAATAATTATGCCGATAATGTACTATACACTCCTGCTCAAAATCAAATAAAGTACTTCTTACATCAGTGGTATTACTTATAAAATTGGAAAATGTCAAAAAATTAATATTTTTTTCCTGTCCGCTAATATTTTCTATTTCAATGCTACGTACCAAAGTATCTTCTTCAGGTATAACAAAATCGGTACATACAATTCTAAAACCTATTTCTTCGTTTTTATAGATTGTTTTTAATATATTCGTATCAGATATATACTGTTGCTTACGATCCCATTCATCATTTTGTAACCAGATTGTGCTATAACTATTGCCGTGAACATATATTGCCATTTGAAAACTTTCGATATGTTGCGGATAGTCAATATGCGGCCAAAATAATCTGACCAATTCGCCCTTCCTATTTATACAACCTAAAACTCTTGAATTTCCAACTACTGCATCATTAAAATATGTCTTCATCCAAGTCCTCCTATGTATTTTTATTTAATTAATACTATGCACTAATATTATTCTATCATACATCCAACCACTTATTAAAATATCTATACACTATGAATTACATAAAAGAAATTAGGTATTTTGTCGCTATATTTGATGTAAATATATATTAACAAGCTTATTTTTTATAAAATCCATCCTTTTTAATTCTTGCATTTATAAAGCAAATATTATATATTTAGTATGATTTTCTATATCTCTAAGAAAGGAAGATTTACTTGCAGCTCTTCTATAACTTGTTTTTTATATTTATCCAACTCCTCGTTATTATAATTTGCTTATATTGTTTATTTATATCTTTCTTTGGTTGGTTCTATAAAGATAATCATCTAAAATATTCTCCAAAAAAATGTTTTGCTCTGGTAATTCCTGCACACAATGAAGAACAAGTAATCGGATATATGATTGACAGTCTTCATAATTTGAATTATCCTAAAAAGCTATATGATATCTTTGTAATTGCTGATAATTGCTCTGATAAAACTGCTGAATTATCCCGTGAAAAAGGGGCAATCGTTTATGAAAGATTTGATGCAGTACGCAAAGGCAAAGGCTACGCATTAGAATGGATGTTTAATAAACTTTTTCATATGCAAAAAAAATATGATGCAGTAGCCGTTTTTGATGCCGATAACCTTGTATCTACCCAATTTTTAATAGAAATGAATAACAAATTATGTGCAGGACACAAAGTTATACAGGGATATATCGAAAGTAAAAATCCCTTTGACTCCTGGGTAACCTGTTCTTACTCTATCTCTTTTTGGTCTATAAGCCGTATGTTCCAAATTCCAAGACATAACTTAAACCTGTCGTGTAATTTATGGGGAACAGGTTTTGTTATTGATATGAAAGTATTAAAAGAAATTGGCTGGGATGCTACCTGTCTTACTGAAGATTTAGAATTCACCATGAAACTTGTACTGAATAACTATAAAGTGGTATGGGCTCACCATGCTGTTGTTTATGATGAAAAACCTCTTACGCTATCTCAATCGTGGAAGCAGAGAAAAAGATGGATGCAGGGGCATGCAGAAGTAAACGACAAATATTTATTTAAATTATTAGTCAAAGCTTTTACCGAAAAAGATTTGACTGCCCTTCACTGCGCATTTTATCTACTGCAATCAGTTAGGGTAACTGCACTCATTACATTATGTATTATAATATGGCTACAAACGG
This sequence comes from Clostridiales bacterium, assembly GCA_030156665.1. GTDB lineage: Bacteria > Bacillota > Clostridia > SK-Y3 > SK-Y3 > JASGMB01. The sequence continues at coordinate 985 of JASGMB010000108.1, read as the reverse complement.
CATACCCTACCGGAATATTAGGTTCAATACATATTCCATATTTATTTCCCGATGCATATATATGGTCCTATTTACTTTACATTGAGCTGTTATATACACCTTTACTGGTGCTTATTGAACAAAAATTTAATTGGAGAGTCATGTTGGGATTTCTGACTTATCCTATCTTTACTTTATCCTATATTCCTATAACGATTTTAGGGGCAATGGATAGACATAATAAAAAGTGGGTTCATACACAGCATACTTGTGAGATTGGTATAGATGATTTGGAAAAAACATAAGTAAGCTATTGTATTATAACTATCATTCACAAATCAGATCAATACTATACCTAATAATGCGGAACAAATAACTGCAAATATAGGATTCATTTTAAATTTTTTTACTGCAATTAGAATAATAAAAAAAATTAAAAGTGCACTCGGTTCTATTTCTATTTTTGAAAATATCGGAATGCCTTTCCCCATTAACATATATTTAATTTTTTCAAAAGGTAATTCATGCTTAAATATTGACATTTCCGCAAAAAATATGACCGCTGAACTTACCAATCCAATCGTCACAGGACGTATGCCTTTTAGCACTGATTCTATAATATAATTCTCTTTAAACTTAATTAAAAACTTTGATATTAAAACAACTAAAATAAAAGAAGGTAATGAAACGCCTAAGGTTGCAAAAGCGGAACCCCACACACCTGCTGTCTTCACGCCTATATACGTAGCTGCATTTATCGCTATCGGTCCGGGAGTCATTTGTGAAACCGCCACGATGTCTGCAAATTCTTTGGCTTCTATCCAACCATTTTCCTGGATTGCTTGTTGTATAAGAGGAATCATCGCATATCCTCCACCAAAACTAAATAAGCCTATTTTAAAAAATGTCCATGATAACTTCAGAAAAATCATCTTTATTCCTCCGCAAAAAACAATTAAGAATGAAGAATTAAAATTTTAAACAGTCTTTGGGTTATACTGTTTAT
>JASGMB010000010.1 GCA_030156665.1 Clostridiales bacterium | reverse complement strand
GAAAAGTATGAAGTTTGAAGTGTTATGTTAACAATGATTTTTAATGGGTCGAACAGTGGCTTCGGTCACTGATTTAATACAATATTAATTGTACAAGGTGGCGATATTATGAAAAAGACATTATTTACTGGTTCCGGGGTAGCAATTATTACTCCATTTACTGATGACGGGGTGGATTTCGAAAAGCTTGGCGAATTAATTGAATTCCACATTTCTGAAAAAACGGATGCAATTATAATCTGCGGAACTACCGGCGAAGCTTCTACTATGCCTGATGAAGAGCATAAAGAAGCAATTAAATATACTGTAGATAAAGTAGCTAAACGAATCCCTGTCATTGCTGGAACAGGCAGTAATGATACAAAGCATTGTATTGAATTAAGCCAATATGCAGAATCAGTAGGTGCCGACGGCCTTTTAGTTGTAACTCCTTATTACAATAAGACTACTCAAAAAGGATTAATTGAACATTTTACTGCAGTTGCAAATAGTGTAAAAATTCCGATTATATTGTACAATGTTCCTGGCAGAACTGGCTTAAATATTACTCCGGAAACACTTAAAACACTTTCAAAAATTGATAATATTGTTGGTATTAAAGAAGCAAGTGGAAATATATCGCAAGTAGCGCAAATGGCTGCACTTTGCGGAGAAGATATTGATATATATTCTGGCAACGATGATATGGTTGTTCCTCTTCTCTCACTTGGTGGAAAAGGTGTTATTTCAGTAATTGCAAATATTGCGCCGAGAGATACACATGATATGGTGGAAAAATATTTACAAGGTAATGTAGTTGAAAGTAAAAATCTGCAACTTAAGATGTTAAACTTGATAAATGCATTATTTATCGAAGTAAATCCAATACCGGTAAAAACCGCGATGAATCTTTTAGGGTATAATGTGGGTAAACTAAGAATGCCGTTGACTGAAATGTCAGAGAAAAATTTAAAAGTTTTAAAAGAAGCACTTGTTAGCTATGGATTTACTTTAAATGAATAATAACTAAAATTTAAAATTTGTTATTACACTAGCGTTTTATAAACTTACAATCCGGAGGGATGTGCAAACTAATGATAAGAATAATTATGAGCGGCTGTAATGGCAAAATGGGTCAAGTGATTACCAGACTGGTGTCCGAAACTCAAGACTGTCAAATTGTAGCTGGCTTCGATATATTTGATGGTATTAAAAATGAATATCCAGTATATAAAAATCCTAATGATTGCCAAGAAGAAGCAGATGTGATTATAGACTTTTCTCATCCAAATTCACTTAAAAATCTATTATCTTATGCACTATCTAAAAATATACCAGTTGTAGTTGCAACCACAGGATTATCGAACCAACAAATATTAAACTTAAATGAAGTATCCAAAAAAATACCCATATTTTTTTCTGCCAATATGTCACTCGGAATTAACCTTTTAATTGACTTAGTTGCCAAGGCTGCAAAACTTTTAGAAGATTCTTTTGATATTGAGATCATCGAAAAACACCACAATCAAAAAATAGATGCTCCAAGCGGCACAGCTTTAGCTATAGCTGATGCAATATCTTCTAATTTAAGCCAGAATAAAGAATATGTTTATGACCGCCATTCTGTCCGTAAAAAAAGAAGTAAAAATGAAATAGGTATACATGCGGTTAGGGGTGGAACAATAGCCGGTGAACATTCTGTTATCTTTGCTGGTAATGATGAGATCATAGAATTCAATCACTACGCAACTTCAAAAGAAATTTTCGCAGTCGGAGCTTTAAAAGCTGCAAGATTCATGGTACATCAAAAACCAGGAATGTATAGCATGAAAAACCTTATAGGCAGCTTATAAAAGAGTCTTCGATTCTTTTTAAAATTGATTCTTTTGAAACTTTATGCGGCGTTCATCCTGACCTAAAAGGATTCAGATTTTCTGCTGCAGTTACTATAAAGGAAGGTACTTTACAATGAAAAATCAACCTATAACCAGTTTATCTGTAATGAGTGACGTTACTTTAATTACTTTAAATAATATTCCAAATCAAATCAGTATTATTGCGGATATTTTTACCGCTATTGCTAAAGAAGATATAAATATTGATATGATTAGTCAAACCGTTCCTTATGGTAGAATAGTAAATATATCTTTTACGTTAAGCGATAACGATTTGGTAAAAGCAATCAATGTTCTTGGAAAATTCAAAAAAGATATTCCTGAACTAACAGTAGAAGTAAATTCAAACAACAATAAAATTTCAATATACGGTGAAGCGATGCGGGAGACCCCCGGGGTTGCTGCACAGTTGTTCTCTATATTGTCAGAAAATAATATCGAAATAAAATTAGTAACAACGTCAGAAGTGGATATTTCATACCTCATTTATGAAAAAGATGTTGAGAAGGCTATAAACTCCATTAAAAAAGCATTTAATCTTTAAATACCTTGCTTTAATCAGCCAGCGGCTAAATATATCTCATATGTTATACTTCACCGTTGGCTGATTTAATTTACAAATTTTTTATCACTCTATATTGACTGACGTTCCTAAAATGCACGCTTTAATAGCTATCGTTTATCTTTATGAGTGTCTTAATATTCTATTCCCTTTCTCGCTCCAATACCTTGTTCAATAGGGTGCTTTATTGCTACAATTTCAGAAACATAATTGGCTAAATCGATTATACTTTGCGGGGCATTTCTTCCTGTTAAAATCAGTTCAATATGTCTTGGTTTGTTTTTAATTAAATCACATACATCTTGTTCCTTAATAATTTTATTACCAAGCACCCCCATGATTTCATCTAAAATCAAAACATCACATTTTTCATTTTCAAGAACTTCTTTTGCAAATTCAAATGCTTTATAAACTTCATTTTTCAGTTCTTCTTTTTCCTTTTCATTTAAAGTCCAGAAAAAGCCTCTTTTTTTCTCAAATCTAAAAATTTTAAACGCTTCTCCTAATTTTTCACAAGAATGTAATTCACCTGTATCTGAGTTTTTAAGAAATTGAATCATATAGACTTTTAAGCCTCTGCCGACACTCCTAAAACCTTGCCCAATCGCTGCTGTTGTTTTGCCTTTGCCATCTCCAGTATAGACTTGTACCAATCCTTCTAACATATTTACCTCCGTTTTTTATAAAAATACATTAAGATAGATGAAATGATATATTAAACTTCCCTTTGGTTAGATGATGATTAATCATATTTTATCAATAAAAAACGATTAAATCAATGTATCACACTAATTAGGGAGCATTTAATTTGTCCGAAGAATATTATTCCAATCACAGAGCTACAAGGCTAAGAGCCTGTTAACGCAGCGGAGGCTTCATAATGGAAAAAGCTTAAAATATCTTACCTTAAATAAGTTTAACTGTCTCGTTATTTAAATCTACATTAATTTGTTTGCCTTCGGTTACTAATTCAGGATAATATATATTAAGTATCTCTTTCCATTCTGCTTGAGTAATAGCCTCATAAACCCTTTCAGTAACTTCATGAAACCCGTTCTTCTCAATTACATCTTTCTTGATCTTTTCTTTTATGCCAGGGGTTCTGATTATATCTGCCATTTTCTTCACCTCAAATTTAGTGTACCCTAAATTACAACCATTATTATTAAATTTATTTACTATCCACTTTCATCAATCAATGCATGATTTTATCGTTGGCTTACTACAACAAAAAACACTTCTTTACAGGATTATATGTTTTAACAATCACTGTAAGAAGTGTTTTTTATACTTTCATAATATATAAATAACACTAAAGTTTTCACATATATAACAACTATCTAAAATTATGCTATTTTTTCATGTAGTAAAGTCATTTATAAGCCCTAAATTTTTAGTTGATAGATAACTATTCGCTGTCTATATTGTCGTCTATAATCTCCTTTTCCTCACCTATAAGATTTTTATCATGATCTGTTTCATCATTTGCAATTTCCATTTTTGAAATAGATACTTCATAGGCAACTTTGGTAACAACTTCAGTATCATTGAGTCGTTTCTGGTATTCTCTACTTTGGATTCTTCCCCATATCTTTACATTTTCTCCTACTTTTAATGTTTCAGAATAACGAGCATTTCTACCCCATGCTATACATGGGATATAATCAGACTTGTTATAAGATCTGTTAACTGCTAATAATATATCACAAATTTCTCTTCCAAAAGGTGTTGTTCTATATACAGTATCTTTACAAATATATCCATTTAAATATATGTAATTAGGGTTCTTTATTTTTTTATCTTCTTCTAACTTTCTTATATCTCGCGCAAATACAGTTAATATTAACTTATTTCCTTTATTACTATAATTATTATAAGAGCGAAATTGACCGAAAATTTCTATTTGGTCTCCTATCTTTAAAGTAATGTTTTGTAATAATCTTTCTGAAACAATAATAGGAATATAATCTGATATATCACTTAGTCTTGGAACTTTTAAAGTGAAATTATAGAACCCTTCACCATAAACTTCATGACTAAAGACTAATGAACTATCAACCGTTCCTACAATCTCAACTTTATTATTATCTAAAGTATTTTCTATCATTGACCCCCACTCTCCTCTCTAAGTTATTCATATGTGCATTTGAGTTTTCTTTATCATATATTTATTCAGACAAACCCAATTTTAGAAGTATTTTTTATTCCTAGAATGAATATTTTGTTAAAAATTTACATTTATATTTTATAACAATTTCATGTTAAAAATCCTGTACACTTTATAGTACAGGACCTCTAATGGAAATTATAATGACAATGCTTGTGTCAACTTTATATCTACATCACAAACCAATGCCGTCGTTACCGCTGCTAATGTAGTATATATGTCTTTATCTGACAGGGAGCTAAGCTTGATAGAAAACTCTTGAGGATCTATACTCTTTTTTCCTATTGTTGAAATGGTTCTCTGTAAACAGTATATAATTGTACTGCTATTGGAATCTTGTATAATACTCGACACCGTTATAGTAACTTTAGAACTTAATCCATAAGTAATAACACACATTTTACTACCTTGCAGTAGTTCTAAAACAGTTTCATCGTCTATATTGATAATGGCAATATCATCTCGTTCCATCTTGCTAAATATTTTCTTTTGATAAACTAACCACTCTTTTTGTAATAATTTGTCATAATATTTTTCTACATTATCATACACTAATATATTAAACTTTATGCCTTCATATGTGCCTTTAGAAATGTATTTTGCAGTAATTTTAACAATTGCTATATCAACTTTATTTTTTTCAAGTTCGTTAATATAGTTCCTCAAAGTAATACCAGGTGGAGTGGAAGAGTGAAAATCACAGCATTCAATCACACTGAATTTTTTATCTGTGCGACTAATGATTTTTCGAAACATACTAATAATCGTTGATTCTTGGTGCACTCCTACTATTCCGACTATTACCACTTTTCCAACTCCTATCGCATTTTATTGTTATCATTATATTTTGCACATTCTAATCGTATTATGTAACATAAATCACGATAATTAAATAGTAAATTACAGCATTTATTTTATTTAAAACTTTAATATGCTGACGTTCACAAACTAAAGTCCATCATAATTGTATAAATGATACCATACGTTGATTTTGCTTAATATATTATAAAATGCTTAGGGAGCATTAATCAATAGAAGTTTTTTCTTTAGTATTTGGAATTTGTTTTCCTGTATGGTCAATATAAAAATCTTCTTTATAAATTAGTTCAGATATGGGTACGATCTTATAGCCTTCTTTTTGTAAAGTATCTAAAATTTTAGGTAATGCAGCGGGTGTGTATTTTGCAGCATTATGAAATAAAACAATTGATCCATTTTTTACTCTTTTTGTAACGCGCTCAACAATCGCGTCTACGCCTAATTCTTTCCAGTCCAATGAATCTACATCCCATTGTATCGTATAATGTCCCATTTCTCTACAAGTTTGGACAAGTTTATCATTATAATCTCCGTAAGGAGGTCTAAATAAAAAAGGTTTCTTGCCAGTAATAGCTTGAATCTTATCATCACATTTTTTTATCTCTTCCTTCATTTTTTCAGTAGATAATTGTGTCATATGTGGATGCGTATTAGAATGGTTCATAATTTCATGTCCGGCATCATGCAGCGCTTGAACTGATTCAGGATATTTATCAACCCATCCCCCTACTACAAAAAATGTCGTTTTTACATTATATTTGGCCAGAATATCTATTAATTCTTGTGTATCCTCATTGCCCCAAGCAGCATCAAAACTTATAGAGATAACTTTTTCCTGTTTATCTACACAATATATTGGTAAATCTCTCTTGGGAGTCAATGAAGAAAACACACTGATTGTGGTATCCCAGTTTAAAATTACTGCTCCACATATAAAAGCAAGTATAAGCATATAAATGATAAGTGTTTTTTTATGAATTACAAATATTTTCACAGGAATTCATCTCCTTTTGATAGTTTTTCTCGCTCAAAAACCATGTCGGAATTTTCAATCCATATACTGAAATGATCAACACAGTTTCTGGGGCTTATTAAATTGTATTCTAAATTATATAGATTATGACAAAAAAGAGATAGTAAAAATACTATCTCTAGATATTATTATCATATAAGAAGTTTTAAAATGAATTGCCTATGTAAATTTAATAATGATATTGTTTCTTATCCTTCCATAAGTTTTAAATATACTTTTCTTCTTCTTGGCCCATCAAATTCTGTTAAATAAATTCCCTGCCATGTTCCCAGTACTAAATTCCCATTGTTTATAATTACGTGTTGACTGAATCCCATCATACTTGCCTTAATATGAGCAGCAGAATTCCCCTCCATATGTCTGTAATTATCCTCAAAGGGAACTATTTTATTTAATTGATTTAACATATCATATACAACGTCCGGATCAGCATTCTCATTAATGGTTACACCTGCAGTGGTATGGGGAACATAGATATAACAAACACCTTTTTTTATCCCTGATTTTGAAATGCTCTCATTTATCATATCGGTAATATCTACAAATTCGGTATGTGCTTTTGTTGTAATTGATAGCTCATAAAACATGATATCCATCTCCTTTTTATTGTTGATGTTATTATAGCCGATCCACAGCCCTTTTACAAAACGAATTATAATAAAAAGGCTTCTAAAAAAAGCATTTTATAATGAAGTCTTTTTTAAAACGCATTTAACGGAAAGTGTAAAACTGAAGGAAATATATACTTTCCTATACGTTATAAAAAAACTCATAAGCACTTTAATGCCTATGAGTTATAGTTTTTACACTGGCTGCGGGAGGCCGTACCGTATTATAAACACACAAAAACGCAATACAAATTAATATTATAGGCACATTAACCATGTATCAAGTTATGATATAGTTTCATTATATCATACATCTGATATCAAGATAATTGTTTTTATATTTCATAATATCTAATTTTATTGTATAATATTAGTAATACAAATGATAAAGGGTGTTTAAAATGAGAGGAATTAATAAAGAACGGATAGCCGTAGCTTCTAAATTAAAAGAAGTAAGACTTAGAGATTTCTTAATAGATAATCAAAAAACTTTTGCAGAAAAAATTATAAATATGTCAAGGCAACAGTATAGTAGATATGAAACAGGTGAGATGATTCCTCAAATGGATACTGCATTTATTATTAGAGATAGGATTAATGCAGCTCTCAAAGAAAAAGGAATTAATAAATCATATACTTTAGACGAATTATTCTACCCAGTTTACCCAGAAAAATAACTGGGTTTATTTTTTATTTCTTTTTTGCAAATAATTATTTGCTTTTTGCAATTAGACATGCAATTTTTGCATATAACTTGAATAGAATATACTACACAACACATTTCTAAGCCTTTGTAAAGGTTTAGAAATCTTCTGCGAGGTGATGTAATGAACAAAAACGATATAAAGATACTTTATGCCCTTTATAAAAACCAATGTACTAATGAAATGAAATCTTTTACTATTAAAAAAATTCAAGAGGAAACAGGCCTTAGTAATACAAAAATACGTTACACCATAAGAGGACTCTCTATGTCTGGATACTTAGGAGAAGGTTTTCAATCTGGAAATGCATCTACTTATTATATCACATTAAAAGGTATAGGTTTATTAAAGGAGGTTTCTTCGTGAAAGAACAAATTGGTTTTATTTGTGTAGGTCAGGCTGGCGGTAATATAGGTCAAATTTTTGAAAAACACGAATATACTTGCCTATTTATTAATTCTTCACAAGAAGATTTAGACACACTTGATGTAAAATTTAAGTATCATTTCGATGGTGCTACCGGCTGTAATAAAGACCGTTCGAAAGGAATTGAATTAGTCAAGAAAAATTTAGATGAAGTTTTAAAAGAATTTGAAAGCAAACTGCTTGATAAACGATTAATTTTTTTGATATTCTCTACTTCCGGTGGAACCGGCGGCGGAAGTGGTCCAATTTTATTAGATTCACTTATAAATAAATACAAAGATAAAACTTTTGGTTGTATATGCATACTCCCATCGCTAGAAGAGCCATTAAAGGCACAAATAAATGCAATTGAATGCTACAATCAGCTCACAAATATACGAAAACTTGGAGCAGTATTTACATTAGATAATAATAAGGTAGATAAATATATGATTAATAGTGAAATCGTACGTCTTTTTAATGCATTTCTTGATGTTCCAAACCATAAATCAACTAAAGGCAATATCGATAAAGCGGAATTATGGCAGTTACTGACTACTAGAGGCAATATTGTTATTTCGACATCTTACCCAAAAACTGAAAACGCTACAATCCTTATTATTAATTCTATTGAAACCAGTATTTTTGCCCCTATTGAAAAAGACAGAAATGTTTTACTAATAGGCTTATCACTTACTAATGATATAAATGAGCAAGACTTTATTAAATATATCGGACTTCCGCTAGATACATATTATGGATACAACAGGGATCAAAATGTTATCATTTTATCCGGTTTATCATTTCCAATTACAAGATTAAATCAAATTTACAAAATTGTTAATAACAATAAAGAGCATATCAAAAATAATTTAATTAACTCAAAAACAGCAAAAACCGACTTTTGTTTAGACTGGTTAAGTGAACTTAAAGAAAATAATAAAACAGATGATTTTTCAGATTTAGAAGATGTGTTTTCCAAATATGAATAAGTTTTTATCTAGATATTTACCCATGTAATTATCTGAATATATACCTAGATATCAAGAATACCCAAAAAAATAATTTTAAAACCTTTAAAATCAAGAAATTAAAATTAAGTAATACGGTTTGGAGCAGCCGCAACACAAGTTGCAAAAGCGAAAAACCGTAAGCAAGGTGATATTGATGGCTAACCCCTTCTTCCCTACCAATAAAAATGACAAAGAAAAACTCCATGCAATTACTACCGCTAGTGCAATTCTTCTGGCTTCCGGAAGTTTAGGAATAATTTTTACTAAAGAGTTAACCATCAGTATAGCATCCCTATTAGGCGGAATTGCATTCATGGGATATGATATTTACACTAGTGTATCTAAAAATAAAAGTGAAGATAAAACAACAGATAAATTTTTTAAGAGCTTCAAGATACAAAATGATAATGAAATGGTTCCTAAAATTATTGATAAAAAAGAACATGAAAATGGTTTTAACATAGTATTTCACATGCCACTAGGAATAACTACAAAAGCTTTCGAGAAAAATATTCAAGCTTTCCGGGAAAAATATAACTGCAACGATATTCGTTTTGAATACATAGGAAATCAAAAAATACTAATGAAAGCTATCACATCTAAATTAGAAGATATATACCCATTTGAAATTATTCCTACAGATGAAATACTAAAGATACCTCTAGGTAGAACCAAAGAAGGTAAAATTGCGATGGTTAATTTAATGGATACAGAATGTATGCTTTTAATTGCCGGTGGCACCGGAAGCGGTAAAACGGTTTGCCTTTTAGTTATTATCACTTATCTTATACTTGAAAAATGTAAGAAATATCCTTATTTTATTAATCTTCATTTAAATGATTTAAAAGGTGGTTCCGGACTTAACCGTTTTGAGTTTTGTAAATATGTAAAAAGCTACAGCACAAAACCACAAGATACATTAAAATTATTACAAAATGCCTTAACAATCTTAGCAGAGAGAAGAAAGTTATTTAACGAACTGCGTGTATACGATATTGAAGAATACAACAAAAAGTACGGAAAAATTCGGGGATATCTCCCATATGAAATTATCATCATAGATGAGTATGCACAACTTACTTGTAGAATCAAAGAATCCAAAGAGATTATGCACGACCTTGCAAGTCTTGGCCGCTCATTTGGTATAAGGTTAATTATTACAACTCAAAGACCAACTGTAGAAGTAATTGACGGTAATATTAAAAATAACTTTGGCGCAAGAATCTGTTTTGCAGTTCAGTCACAGGTTGATAGTAAAACTGTTTTAGATACTACAGGCGGTGAAAAACTTACAGGCAACGGACATGGTATTTTATCTGTAGCCAAAAAGATTGAATTTAGAAACTTCTATATAGATACAGAACAAATTGAAAAGTTAATTAAAAACACGATTGAATATAAAACTTCTAAAGAGAATAATACTCCAGGAACGGAAGGATGTATGAAAATATGACAGTAATGAGAACTAAAAAAGTAAAAAAAATACTAGACCTAGTTGAAAAGTTTGGAGTTTGTAATAGTGAACAAGTTGCAAATCTTGTTTATGCTCATTATAAAAATCCTAAAGTAGCTAAAATTCATGCAAGCGCAAAATTAAAAAATTTATATGACAATAAATTGTTAAAACGGGACCGAGCACACATAAACGCTAAATACTTCTATTTTACTAGTAAAAAACCAAAGCAAGTAGAACATCGATTATATGCAGTAGATTTATATATAAAATTAGTTAACTTCTACGGTGAAACAAATGTGGATATGATTATTCATTATAACGGAATTAAGGGAATTGAACCAGATGCACTTATTACTATTAAAAAAGATAAATATATATACTATTTTTTCTTAGAAGTTCACTATAGTTCAAAGCAATTTAATGTAGAAAAATATGAAAATATTTTTAATGATCAAAGTTTTATAAATATCTATCCTAAAGAAATACTAGAGAAAAATAAAAAACTGCAATTTCCAAAAATTTTAGTAATGACCGACCGAAAAATAGACACATCAAACAAATGCGGCATTCAGTTTATTATCTTGGATATGGAACTTACAGATTTAGAAAATAAACTAAACTTGAATCCACCATCTAAAGTTATAAATGGATATTAGGAGTGATACTGTGTTAAACCTTTCAGATGCTTTAGGATTAATCCTACAAATTACCGGTATTGGGATTATTAGTATGGTAATTAATGAAATTTTAGAAAAATCGGGATACGGCCAATACAAAATTTATGTTAACGTACTTACAACAGTTGCTATTTTAGGTGTTGTTACGTTCCACGTTTCTCGACTGTTTGAGTATGTAAAAACTATGTTTTATCTATAGGTATATAAGGAGGATTATATATGTTGCAGAAAATATATAATTCAATTCGAGAAAATAATTTAATGGCTAACAGCATTGTAGTTTTAGCAATTCTTCTCTTTATCCTAATTGCACAATTTTAAAAAGGGGGTATTACATGTTTATATTAAAAATTATCGGAAGTGGTGTAATACTTACCTCTTCTACTGCTATTGGTTTTAAAATGGCTCAAAAGTTACAAGATGATGTAGATCAAACAGAAGAACTTATACATGCATTGATTGTATGGCAAACTAAAATAAAACATACACACACGTTGGTTTATGATTTATTTAATATGATAAGATTTAAAGATGCTAGTTTAAATAATTTCTTTAACAAAGTAAAAGAGCGGTTAAACGAAAGAAGCGGTTTGACACTTAAAGAAATCACAGACGATGAAATAAAAAAATCTGATATAGAACATAAAACCAAAAACATTCTTTCAGATCTACTAAAGAATCTAGGTCATGGAGATGTAGAAATCAATATTGCATTAATTAATGAAACGATAGAACTTTTAAAAGAACATAAGCAAAAACAATTAGTAATAAGCGAGAAGTTCGGTAAAATCTATAGTAACCTAGGCGTGTTAAGCGGCGTAGGATTAATAATATTTTTAGTCTTTTAATAAAAGGATGAATACTATGAAAAAGTTTATATTTATTTTAATATTTATGTTTTTAATTCCTAATATCGTTTACGCATATAAACCTAGTACCAGTGGGATACTAAAGTACATAATCGAAGAAAAACTAAAACAGATAGAACATGAAAGAAAGAAGATTGAGAAAAAAATGAATAAAAGATTATATGAAGAAGCTCGTCAAAAAACTAAAGAAACATTATTAAAACAATTACATGATGAAAATCTTGATAAAGAAGATTTAGAAAATTTCGAACAATTATTAGATAAATATAGTGATAATATGCGAAAATATTTACCCCAAAATTATACTTCTTATATTGAAGAACTACTAGATAAAATCGACGACCCGGATATCATTTTATGGGAACATGAAAAGCTGCAAAAATTTCTTAATAATCCAAAGACCTTTGATTTAGATGAAATAATTGAAACTAATAAAAATAAAAGTAATAGCAATTATTTAGTACCAACGCATAAAGAACATGGTGCGAAATGGATAGGAGATTGGTTCCGTTGGACTAAAAGTTACTTAAAGGAAGAATGGCAGAATTTTGTAGAAGAAAATGAAAAGAAACCATTGCTTGAAATGTTCCAGAAAACTTCTCCTTTTAATCCAGGAAGTGGGCGACCTCTTGGTTTTTAACAAATAATTTAAAATGAAAGAGGGTGGTTATTTTCAGCGGGAAATTTCATATGATTATTACTTTATATGTAATGTTTACTATGATGGATGGACCTCTTTCGCTCTACTTTATATTAGGCGGTATAATTGGAAGCTTTCTTCCGGATTGTGATATTGCAACAGCTCCTGCAGGATGGTTTATTCCAGCATGGATATTTGTAAAGCACAGAACAATTACACATTCAGTTCTAGCAGTAATCGTAATATCTGCAATAGCATATATAATCAATAGAGATTTTGGAAGTGGTATTTTTATAGGATATGCACTTCACTTAATTGCAGACGCTATGACTAAAATGGGGCTTCCTTATTTTTGGTATCCAATAAAATATAATAAAGTTAAACCATACACTAAAAGATACTCATAAATAAGTGCTAAATAGCACTTATTTTTATTGTTAAAAAAACCTACCAAATTTAAGGTAGGTTTAATATATAGGAGGTTTTCTAATGAGCAATAAGCTGATATACTTTGTCTTGATGTACTGCATTCTCAATCTGTGTTTCAAGCCAGCGGTTCACATCACCATATAAATATTCAACCGCTTCTATTGCTTCTTTTGATAATAATGTAAGTACCTTTGTTTTTGCTTTTCTAAATGCTTCAATTTGACTTACATTATCGAATTTACCATCTTTTTTAAGTGCATCTACATAGGTTTGAAATACTTCTCCTACCACCTTTGTTACGGTATCTTCGGCAATTGATACATACTTATTAAGTGCGTCATTATTAATCTTCATTTTTAATTCTTTTGTCTTAAGGTTAATATACGCTGCCAAAAAACCTCCAACTGCTGTTAGTACCGGAACAATTATACCGGTTACTATTAAATTCATTGTTTCTTGACTCATTAAAACCACCCTTTCTTTTGCTATTTATACATTTTTATTAATGATTCAAGTTCACTTATAAACTTTTTAAGTTTAATATCACTTGAATCTTTATGTTGTTCTAGGCTTTTAAAAGGAAGTCCAAAGTAATTGCATATTCCTTTTACAATTGCAGCTGCAATTTCTGGTTTATTATTTATTATCCAAAGCGCATCTTCTATATTGTCATGAAAAGCAACCTCAACTATACAGCTTGTAGCTTTTACTTTTGTAATCTCTGCAAAATTAGTTTTAACTCCGTTTTTTACTCCACGATCAGCAGTAGGGGTAAGAGGTTCTAATTCTTTATATATACACTCAGACAGCTTTTGTGAGTTTGTATAAACGCCATCAATTAAAAATCCCCATACTTCACAACCTCTTGCTTTACCGTTGTGAGCATTTGAATGAATTGCAACATGAATCTTTGGGTTTATATCATTAGAATGGTCCACTATTTCGGTTAACGTCATATCCGGGGTATTTCTAGCATATGTAATGTCGTTATAATCGAGTAGCCTACATACAATGTCTGCAATATCATTCATCTGCTTTTCTTCTGTACCGTAATTATTTACACCTATATTATTTTCCTGTGTAGAAGGCGATACATATACCATTGGATTTTTCATATTAGCACCATCCTTTTTATTATCAATTTTTTTATATACGATTAAAGCAGTTCCAATATAGCGTTCTTGCCCATCACTAGGTTTGTTTACAATCTTTCCATCGACAATCATTTCCGATGAACCGCCACCATCTAAATTAACCGCTACATAACAATTAAGATCATACATAATCATAGCAAGCTGTCTTGCATCTACTCCTTTTTCATTTACCCTTCTACCATCTACCACTACAAAACAAATGGTTTTATCTAATTTTTGACCTATTGCAGTTCTGGGAGCAGAATATTTATAATGAGGAAAAGCTTCAACATTTGTTATACTTATTTCTCCATTTTGAATTAAAGTAAAAGAAGTGCCACAAGTAAAATGTGAATTAAACTGTAAATTAACTAACTTTTCCTTATCCAATGGGTCTATATTATCTATCATTAATTTATTATCTTTTGTAAAAATTAAATCAGTATAATACTTCTCTGGTGCTTGGTAGTATAATCCTTCGTCAATTAGTGTGCCGGAGTGATCTATTGTTTTACTAAAAAAACCGCAATTTATTTTAGCTGCAATCACTTCCCCATCTCTTGGTTTTCCAATCGTTGATAGCTTTTCTTTTTTCCCCCAAACACCGAACTCTAAATCAAGTCTTTCAATGTATGGGTTAAATTCATAGACATGAACCGTAGAATCATATGCTCTAAACTTTTTATAAGTACCCATTGTAACACCCCTTTTAATAGTATACGGAGGGGATTTATCTCCATCCCCTTCATATACTGTTTGTCCTATTAGTATTTTAAGGTAAATATGGAAGTTAAACAAATTTATTCTTTCATTTTCATATCAATATATTTTTCTAAAAACTTTTTCTTTAAAAACTCTGGCACTTTACTACTATTTAAAACGGTTTTATAAGCTTTAGGCAGATAAGCAATATCATTATAATGCTCTAGTGCTATTTTTAGCTTTTCTCTTTCTTTATCATTTAAAAATTTAAATCTAAATTCTGCATATTCACCATCTTTGATAGATAATCCATATAAAGGTGACATAGTAGATAGTGATTGTGTAATACCTCTACCGGTTCCACCATTTTCAAAGTATGCTTCTAAATATTTATATGCCGCTTTTTTATCTTTGTATTTAAGCGCTAACTTAAAATTATAAAGTGCCTTTGATCTAGGGTTATCATTAAGTATCGTACTAGGAGTTTTACCTTGTGATTTTTCAAATTGACGTTTTTTATCGAGCATCTCATAATATGCACTCTCTTTCGGGTCCGCTTTATAGATAAACATTTTATCTAAATTTTCAAAGTATGGCTTCCTTTTTGGTTTTCCTACGATGGCTTTATACTCTTCTTCGAGCCCTAAAGTCTGTGCGATATACTCCCCTTTATCTCTTACCTTTCTCATGTTCTCTAAATCCGGATATCCTGTAATTCCTGCAATTGCTTCAAATGGTGTTTTAATGTATGGTGTAAGTCCTGCGTACAACTTATTACCTATTGCCCATGCTACTTTATTTGCTGGTTTTATTTCATCATCTTTTGTTATAGCATTGATTAGAACTTCTTTAAAATCTATATCACCGTTTAGGAATTTAATCACATCACTTGGCACTTCTTCTAGTCCGAACCATTCTAAGAAATCATTTAATGCACCTAATCTACTAAAGTATCTAATGTTACCATCTTTATCTTTTACTGACATACCCACTAAATTACCATCTTCATCAAATTCTAACAGCGGTAGTAGTAAATGCGGTCTAGTTCTGACTGTTTCTGGTAGTTCATCTTCATCATCTGGAAATTGTGAGTTAATTAATGCTAGGATTCCTGTAAGCGCTGATACTTTAAGGGTAATAATTCCTATATTTATAGCAGTTTTTGTAGTGACTGATGCTGTGATTCCTAAAGTCTTAAGTATTCCACGACCTACTTCTTTTGTAACTTTTACATCAGATAGTGCATTTCTATAAAGGTTTATATACCGCTTGAAGTTTACTTCGTTCCATGAATAGAATGGAATTAAGTACCTTCTCATAATTTGTCCTACTTCTGTTATTTCATCATAAGCACCTAGTAAATCCTTTGATAATTTATAGGCTTTATCTTGGACTGTTTTTAATCCATCAACTAACGCTCTTTTAGATGCGCCATAATTTTTAACTTTGCCGTTATTTTTATTAATATGGTCTTTAAAGTATAGATAAGCGGAATATCTCAATATTGCTTCTCTATAGTCTGTTAAAAACTGTGTCTTATTGGTGTACCATTTAAGGCCTTTTTTAATAATATTCTTTTTAACATTTCCTTTATAAAGCCTTTCAAAATCAGAAAGTGTATTAATGTCTGTAATCTCCTGGGCTATAAGTAATGATTGGTATCCACCACGATCTCGCCACTCTTTCATATCTTTTGTAAATCTTCCGTAATGCATTGCGTCATATACTTCTTTTAATGCACGATTTACGTATTTTAGTGCACCGACACCACCACCTAGCACCGCATCTAAATCGCCAGATAAGTTTCTTATGTTATATTTAAAAAACTTTCTAGGGTTAAGAGTGAGTATCCAACGTTTCCACAGGTTAAGTGGTCTTTCAAGAAGCCAATTTAATGCTGTATCAGTTTTATTTTTATATACTTCATTTAAAGTATTAATAAGTTCTACAGGCAGTACAAACTCTTTGTATCTTCCACCTTTTACTAATACCTCCTGAAGTTTCTCTGGACTAAGTCCTAAATCCGATAGTGATTGTTCTGCTAGTTTTGCAGCAATTTCTTCCGGGATTGCCTTTGTTACATAAAAGGCTGTCCCTTCTCTTGGCTGCCATCTGTCATAACCTTCTGGAATGAGCTTATCCCATGTTTGATAATGATTACCTAAAATTTGTTTTTTAAATTCACGCCTTTGGCTTATCTGTTTAAATATTGATAGTGCATCAATTTTACCAGGTGTATTATCATCTTGTTTTGCAAGATAAGCTAAGAATTTAAAGAATTTTGGATTGTTTGTATTTGATGAATCCAAATCTATAAATTCATCTAAAATATCAAGTCCTTCTTTTTCTAATGCCTTTTTCTTTAGATCATTAATTACTGATTTAAACTCTATATGTTCATCAAGTTCTCCGGATATTGCTAATTTTTCTAAGTTAGAAATTGCAATTGCAATTTTTTTCTTAAACTCTTTTAAAATTTCTTCTGTTTCAGATATAGGCTGTCCTAATTCATCCGTTGGTGCGTTTTCATCTTCTAATTCTTTTATAATAATTCCTTCAATATATTCTTCATTTAATTTATCTGCTTGTTTTTCTAGCATATTCTTAATAGAATAGTTATCTTCTATTCTGCCTAGCATTTCTGCAATTTCTGTATCTATTAACATTTGTACCATTGGCTCATACTCTACTTGTAAGTAGTCTGTGTTGATATCAAGTTCTGTACCATGTCTATTTTTTAAGTAACCTCGACCTGTATTTATTTTTACACGACTGCCGGAAGAAGTTATCTTTTTCCTATCCATCATTTCTATTACTTGGTGCCTAAAATAATTTTCCCGGGTAAGTCTTTTTTCTACATTAAAGCCTAATTTCTTCATGGCATTTATATAGCGTTTTTTAATATTGTTCCAATGCTTATCTCTAATTTTTAATGCCTGTTCAATTAGCGGAGTAATAAATGGTTCTATTCTTTCTAGTTCTAATTCTACCATTTCCGTGGTAAACCCTTGCGGCAGTTTATTGCCAATGGATGCTTCTTCTTGTAAGTCGCGAAGGAATACAACACGACTAAAAATATCAAATGAATCTTGATCTAGGTTTCTTGTAACTTCTTCTAGTACCCTTACAATTTCATCACTAGCAATTCCTTTTATCTTAGGATATTGAACTAATTCTTTATGTGCTTCTGCAAAAAATTCATTTTCCGGCAGGTATCTAAAAGTTCTAACGGACATTTCACCAAGTTCTACAGCTTTTTCCTTTACGGTATCTATAAATGTTTTTTTCTTTAACCCTTTGCTACCAGAATACCTTTTTTCTACTTCTTCATCTAAAAATCCGGTATACTCACTAGGATTTTTAATACTACCTCTAAAAGCTTCTGCTACAACACCTAAGGAGGTATCAGGTTTACCTTCAAATTGAGAACCAACTTCGCTTTGGCTTTCTGGTATGTTAATATCTGTGATTGGTCTATATTTTGTAATTGCTTCTATTGTTTTTGCACCAGTTTCACCAACTGGTATAAAGTATCTAGTATTAGACGCAATCCTTTCGGTAAATACTCCATGTTTTTTAAGTTGCTCACGATTTTGGTAAAGTTCATCCCCTGTAATTTCAATTCTGTATTCACCAGATACTTTACGTCTTGCAAGTTTCCAACCATTAGATAATCTTACTGAATAGTTATCATCTAATATTTGTTTTACTAGCTTTTTATAATCGACTTCACCTTTTTTTCTTTCAGCACCTAATTTTTTAAGTGTATAATCAACTTCTCTTTCTGGGATCAATCTTCCTAACAAAACATTTCCGTCATCTGTTAGGATTCTTACGACTCTTGCTTTTCCATTCGGTAGTCTGTCCCATATTGGAAGTAGTGAACCTGTAATCAAGTGCAAATTTTCAATTCGATATTTATCAGCCTTTTTTAGTTGTTCATCCCACAACGTTTTAGCTTCTTCATTGCTGATTTTCTCCCAATTACTATTTTCAAACTTATCACCGTAAACAATCGTATTTTTATTTTCAGTTTCTCCTACAAGCCTAATTTTATCTACAATTTCACCGCTTGGTAATGTCCTAGTACCTAAATTAAAGGCCGCTCTAACATTCTCACTTCTGCTATTTCTATAAAACCCCATAAATGCTTTATTACTAGTGTCAATATCCTCAAATTTTACAGAAGTTAACTTATAGTATTCTTTAACATTTACATATTTTGTTTCTACGCCAGTTACTTCATCAACTCTTACAACAATTTCATTTATTATTTCAGCTTTATCCGCTTTTGAATTTTCAAGTCCAGTGTCTAGTTCACCTCTTTGTATAGCAAGTTCTGTTATTTGCTCTAGCGTATCAGCAAAAGCATCAAATACTTTGTTTTGATATTCATAATCTAATGCAAGTATCCTATTTAAAAACTTAGGCACATCTTTTGCTACTTCTTCATTAAGCTGAAAATTATCGTATTTATCGTAGAATTTATCTTTTAATCCCATCATGGTTAGTATTTCTTTGGCATCAAGTCCTGGAATTTTGTTTTTGCCTAAGTTTCTATAAAAAATTGTAAGTGCATCACGAGATAATGGACTTTCCAAATTATCACTTGCGCTAAACATTCCTTGACTTCCGGTTTGTCTTTGACCTTTTGTTAATGCACCTAACTGATCTAATCTTCTTGCAATAGAAGATATAAACCTTTTTTGTCCTTTAAGGTCTGTTGTTACAAGTTTATATGTAGGTGCTGAAGCTTGGTTTGTCCTATGTGTTCTACCAAAACCCTGTACTGCGTTATCTGCTCTCCATCCTGCCTGAATTAAATAATGTATCCTGTGTCTTTTATTTTTAGCAGTATTATCAGCATGATAACTTTTTCCTGTACCGCCGGCATCTGAAAAAATTAATATTCTTTTTTTATCATTCATAAAAGCAGAAACATCTGCAGCAACTTTAGCTTTACTTCTTGATTCTAAAATCTTTTTTGTTTTTCCAGTTCTTTCATCTTGTATCTCAATAACTCTTCTTTGCCTTCCGGTAACCTCTGCAACATTTTTAACACCAAAGGAATTAATAACCATTTCAAGCGGTCCGTCTGGAATACGCAAATTACTCATTTCTTCTAATAGTTGATCTCTCATTTCTACCGCTTCACGATTTTCAACAAAGTTTCCTTCGCTATCTACTACCGGTACATATCTGATATTCCCATTTTCATCTTCTTCCTCTACATACTGCTTTGTAGGAAAACTTTTTTCAATCATTTGAAGTAGAGTATCTTTTGGTGTTAAATCAATATCATCAAGACTTCCTTCTTCTTCCATAATCTTTGCAATTTGTCTATCTTGACTTGCGGCATTTGTATTCACAAGCTGCATTACTACTGCATTTCCTTTTTCGAGTTCTTTCTTTACATCTTCTATTACAGAAGGCATTTGCATAGAAGTTAATACTTGATTAAAGAACCTTTGTTGTGCCGACCAAAAAGCACCCATTACATTTCCTTTAGCATTTCCATTGCCTTCTTGTTCTGTAATTTTTAGTGCTTCATTTATATTTTGCAGTACAACTTGCCAAGCTCTTGATATTAAATTATACTGTTCTTTTTGCTTTTTAGTTAACTTATGCTCAATTGTCGAATAATTAATACCGTCATAACTTAAACTTCTAGCTAGATATACTCCTAAAGCCTTCATATCTCTTGCAACAAGTTCCATTGCCGCAAGTCCACCATCTGCAATTTTAGATACAAAATTATGTTTATCAGGAAATGCTGTACCTTCTCCCCACAATCCAAGCCTTTCAGCATAAGCTAAATTTTCAACTTCTGTTGCACCGGTAGCTGATACATAAACTACTCTTGCATTTGGAAGCAGTCTTTGGAGTTCGATCCCTGCAAGTGCTTTAGCCGCCGGTTTTTTTCTTCCTCTGCCACTATCTATAGGTAGTGAATTACCCATGTTGTGTGCTTCGTCAAAGGCAATAACACCATCAAAATCTTTTCCTACCCATTCTACAATTTGGCCGATTCTAGTATTTTTGATATCACCTAGTAACATGCCATCACGATTAAATTCTAATCCGTTTCTAAGTGTATCGTAAGTGGTGAATAAAATACCTTCTTTTCTATCAATGCTTGTACCTTTTTTTACTTTGCTTAGATCAAATACATCTTTAGGATCATTTCCTAGTGAACTCCAATCCCTTTGAGCATCCGGGAAAAGTGGTGCATTTTTACTAATCCATATTGCTTTTTTTCTACCTTTTCTAAAATTATCTAATATAATCCCGGATATTTGCCTTCCTTTCCCAACTCCTGTACCATCACCGATAAAGAAGCCTCTGCGTGTTCCATTAGGTAATATATGCTCATGAGATTGCCCTGCGTAAACTACTGATTCTAATTGTGCAAGAGATAGTAAGCCTTTTTCTATTACTTCACTAGGTAAATTTGGTTTATAAGTAGGTTTAGGAGGTTCTACCGCTTCCATTGCAGCACTTTGACTTAATTTTCCGGGATGTGGCTTTGCACCTTTGATCTTTAACTTTTGCGGCTTATATTCTGCATATACAGAATCAGTAAGTTGCTTTTTATTACTTTTTCTTTTTTCGTTTTGAACTTCTATCTCTATATCATTATCGCTTGATCTTCTAGTATCCCGATTGTTTTTTCTAGTATATTCTCCGTTGTTAGTATTGGATTTTGTGGATCTATTTCCTTCGGAGATATTACTGTCCTTATCAGATCCAATAGTTTGATTGGATGCGCTTTTAGAAGAATCTCTTGTAGATTGTCCGCTATCTGATATCGTTCCTTTATCTCTCCGGTTATTAGTTGTACTTTCGGATTCTCCACTCCCCATTGCATTAATTGAATTAGGTAAATTTGATCTTCCGCTATCGGTTGTTTTACTTTCTTTAACACCGCCAATGCTTTTTGATTGATCGGAAGTTTGTTGAGTACCTTTATTTTCTTGTATTCTAACACGGTCATTTCTAATCTCTCCTAACATATTAAAAATTTCACTTAAATTTTCTACATTACCAGTCAAAGTAGGGGTTTCGGTTTTACCTGTTTTATCTATTACAAGTATTTGAATATCAAAACTTGTGCCATATTTAGTATAATTTTTACCGTTAATTCCAATATTTGCACGAACATTATACTTTGACTTAATATCTTTCCACCAGTCTTTAAAAGATGGCGCAGTATCACTCATGCCACGACCTACAATTGCAACTAATCTTCCACCTTCTTCTAATCTTTTAAGTGCCTGTTCTATATGTTTTGCTGCAATTTTATTTGTGTTTTTCTTAGTTTTTATTCTATGACCAGCAGAACTAAATGGTGGATTCATCACCACTACGGTAGGTTTAATTTCTTTAGGCAAAATATTATTTATTTGTTCTGCATCTTCATTGTAAAATTTATCAAAAGGCATATGTTTTAATATCTCAAACCTTCTTTTTGAAAGTTCATTTACAATTACCGTTGCGCCATTTAACTTGCTAAATAAAGCAATGCCACCTATCCCAGCAGAAGGTTCTAACATAGTATCATTTTCATTTACATTTGCTAACCAGTTTGCAATATATGCAATTGTAGGAGGTGTTGAAAATTGCTGGAACTGTATTTGTTCTTCTGTTCTATTTCTTTGTGTAGGAAGTTTTAATAATAATTCATTTAGCTTTTCAAGATTATCTATAATTGTTTTTTTATTAGAAGATATTAAATTAATATCATTTTGCTCTAATAAATATTGATTTACTGCAAGCTCTAATATATCATACGCGTCTTTTACGCTAAAATCACCACTTGCTTGACTACTTTTGTATACATTAGAAACAATTTTATAAAGGTCATTTGACTTTAATGTTTCTCCGTTTTTAATATACTTTTTAATTTCATCTGCTGCTTTTTGTATTTTTGTCTGCTCTTTATTATCTTTTTCCTTATTTGATTCCTCTATATTATTATTCTCAGCTTCACTAAAAGTAGTATCGTTTTCTACTTCTTCTTTTTTAATCTCTGGTTCTTTTGCTGATTCTTCTTTAACTTCTCTACTATCAGCTTCACTAGTAGATTGTCTTTCATCTTCTCCACTTTCCTTTTCGTTTAATTTATTATCCCAGAATACTTTATTGTAAATTTCATTTATAAAACTTCTATTCTCTTTTAATGAGAATATCTTATTAATTATGTCTGTTTCTTTATTGAGTTTTCCGAGTTCTTCAAGTCCTCCATGTTTAGGAAACAAGTTATCTAATATCGCATCATTTATCGACTTTTCTATTGATATTTTAGCAGTTTGTTCATCATTGTTTTTAACAGTATTAATGATTTTTTCTTTGCTAGTTATTATATCAAACAGATCGTCTTTTAGAGTTTCATAAATAGGAGTTTCTTTTTTGTCTTTTACTTTATTATTCTCTAACTTACTAGAAGTAGTATCTTTTTTGACATCTTCTTTGGTTTCAACTTTAGTATTTTCACCTTCAAACTCTTTTATTGCTTCTAGTAATTCATCTGTTGGGTCCTCTTTAAAACTCCATACTCCTTTTGCTTTTTTATGAGGTTTATACCATTGTGCTTTTTTCTGTGCTTTAAATTCTCTAAATATATCTAAATATCTTTTAGTATCACCTAATACATGATAAACTGTATTACCTTTATTAGTAGAAGCCTTTTTAACTTCAAGTCCGTAGTCTGATAATGTTTTGGAATGTGATTCTTCCTTTGGTTCTGTTTCTGTAACGGTTGTAACGATTTCTTTTTTAGCTTCTTTTTTATCTTTTGCTTCTCTATCTTTTTGTCCTGCATTATAAGCTTCTTGTTGTAAAAATGGTGGGAATCCAACATCTAATTCATTTTGCACTACATCAATAGTTCTTATATTCTTATATCCAGCATCATACCATTTTTTAAAGAACTGTTTAAATTTATTGCCATATTCATTATCAGTTTCAATATCTGCCATAACATATTCATTATTCGCCCATTTTTTAAGTGTTGAATTTCCTGCTCTACCTAATTTGATCTCAGAAGGTTCTTCTTTTTTAATAGATATATCAGTTTTAGGCTGTTCATTTTCATCTGTAGCGATTTTTTCTTCATTAGCTTGTATTGTGCCAATTTTTTTGTTTTCTTTCGCCTGTAATTCAATTTGAGGTGTATGTGTCGGTTCTATAGGTTTTGCTTTTGATTCTTTTAGATTATTAAATTCAGTTTCTAACCTTTTAATAAAATTATCTGCATCTTCTTCTGTTAGCGTACCACTTCTTACACCATCACGAATAGCAATCGTTTCTCTTGCCTTAGATTCATAAAAAGACTTTTCATTATCATTGGCCGGTTTACCGTACTTTTTAATAAGTCCATTGTAAACAGTTTTAAATGTATCATTTGACTTGTTATTTTCGATTGTAGTTGATTTTTTCTCAGTTTCTGGTCTATTTACATTAACTTTTATATTTTGTCCTTCTGGTGACCTTCTAACCGCTTCGCGATTCAAATTACCAAAGATATTATTAGGGTCATTTGCTGCTTCTCTATCCATTCTAATGGAATTTTCTCTAGATGTACGGTTTAACTCTGTAACAATCTTACTGATATTATCAAAACCGGTATCGGTATCTTTATTGACTTGCCGCCTTATTGCTTCAACATCATCTGGGGTAATTGCATTTCCTGATTCTATTTTTTCGGCTGCCATTTTATGACTTAAAGTTGACGCAGGAAGTCCTAACGCACCAAGTATTGTTCCCATAGCAACGCCACCATAAAAATCCTCTGCTATTTGACGTGGATCAATTACTCCACCTTCGCCAGCTAGCGGCATATCTTGTTTATAGGTAGCTTTTTTAACCGCATTGGTAATAGGCCCAATAATGCCTTCTTGCGCACCTTCTAAAAGTACGTTAGTTAAATATTCCCCACCTACTTTTCCGTATCTATCTAGTAGCGTTTTTGCGCCACGATCAATTAATTCTCCTGCACCTGCTCTTTTAAGCATACCGAGCCAACGCTCAAAAGGAATAATCTCCGTTGCCATTTCTGCCATACCGCCGACAACACCATACCCTAACTGTTGTAAGTAGTTTGCACCTTCTTCTTCCGCTTCTTTAGCATAGGAACCTGCTGCAATCGCACCAAATGGCAACATACGAGTTACAGCAGATGCACCTTTTGAAGCAAGTCCAACATTACCAATACCAGCTAAAGCCACTTGCGGTAAACTAGACACTCCTGTACTCACAAATTTTTTAAATCCGGTTAAATTCTCAAGTTCACGATTTATTTCTTCTGCTGCTTTCCCTTGATCTTCTACAAATTTATTTAAAAATTTTCTAGTAGGGTCTTTTTGTGGGTCATATAACCAATCCGGTGTAATCACATCAGATAATTTAGAGACACCTTCATAAGCCATTCTTGCAACATTTCCTACAGCTTGGTTTGCTTGTGCCATTCCACTAAGTATAGACTTTCCTGTAGTTTCAAAGAATCCAGGCCCTTCTTCTTTATAGTCCATATTAGTAGCATTATCAGGTATCTGATTCCTACTAAACCCTAAACTGGAATTATAATTAATACCTTCATCCGAAGAAGCATTTACCACTTTGTTTACATCAACATTTCCTTTAGGGTCATATATGTTAGTTGGTAATTGGCTACGATTAAAACCTAAACCAGAATTGTAATTTATTACTGCGTTAACCGGTTCGTTTGTGCTTGTTTGTTTGATTTCATCTAACACTTTTAAATTTGCTTCGTCTGAATCTGAAAAGATAGGCATTGTAGGTAGATTATCTAAACTATTTCTAATATCTTTAACCGGACTATCTAGTAACCTACCTCCTGTAGTTTGTGTCGGAGGTAGGTTACCTGCTGTGTTTTTAACTACATTACCTGCTTGTTTTAATCTGTCTAACATTACATCAAAAGTACTTTTGCTAGGGGTAGCTGGTTCATTACTTATTACAGGAGTTGAAGGCACTTGCGGCAATACATTTTCTGGTTCTGGTATATCTACATGAGGGTATAAATTAGGATTATATTGTGTAATGGGTGTGCTTTGTCCTCTAGGTTTTAAGTCATATTTTTTTACAACATCACTTTTAAATTTATCTATATCAAAGATACCAGCATCTATATTATACTGAAAAAACGCTTTTTTCTCTGGTTCTGTCATATCTGAAATTTTAATCTTACCGAGAGAGTGTTTACTCCAAAGTTCTTCACCAATGTTTGGCATATTATCACCCTTTCTATTAGTTTAGGTAACCGGACATATCTTCAAAAGATAGCAGTGATCTTTGATATTCAGCTACTTTATCATCAAATTCTTTTTCGCTTACACCGCTTTGTTTTAGAATTTCTGCAAATTTTTCTGGTGTATCTGCTTGTGATAGTGCAGCTAAATCCATATCACCTTTTATTGCTCTAAAGTAATCAACTGCCATATCGATCGCTTTTGTTTTTACATTTTGATAGAATTTCTTTTCATCCATATTTTTATCATAGTTAAATCTTTCTCTTGCAAGTTTTTGTGCTTCTTGGCTATTTTTGATTCTTGCCCATGCCTGTGCTATTTCTGTTTCATCACGTTTTGCTTTTGCTTCTGCTTCTTGCTTTTTAAGTCCAAGTTCTTCAAGCATATTTTGATATGCAACGGTTGGTTCACCTCTAAACATTCCAGTTAAGTTTGCAATTTGTAATTCTTTATTAAACTGTTCTTGTCTATCTGCTCTATACTGATTCATTAAATTAAGTGCATTATTTATTTTATCTTGACTTATAATTCTTGCTTGCCCGAGTGCTGATAATATGTTTTGCATTTTAAGTTGTGTATTTTGCTGTAATTGGTTTATCTTATTGTTTGCTTCGTTAATATCTTGACCTCTTAGTGCATTAGCTAGAGTTGCTACATCTGCCGCGCGTTGGCCTTCCAATTCTTGAACTTTATAACGTTTAAATGCTTCAGTTGGGAGTTGTCCAAAAAATCCTCTCCTTAATGCATTTTGATCTAGTGCTTCCATTAACTGTTGTCTATTTCTGTCATAAATAGGATTTATTTGATTTTCTGCTTGCCTTAAGTAATCGTTGTAGCTTCCGATTTCATCGTAAATATCATCTGCTTTTTCTTCAAAACCTTTGTAAGCTTCAACGATTCTATTAAATACTTCTTCTTCACTCATACCATTATTTATTTGATCTATAATAGAACCAATTAAACCTTCTTCTGTTCTTAAGTCATAATTTCCATCTTGCTGATAATATGGGTTATATACTTGTTGTACAGAATTTTGAAGTGGACCTACATATTGCGTACCATCATCATTAGTGAGATACCCTCTAAGCTGGTCTGCTTGGCGTTTTAATTCTAACTGCTCTGGAGTATCCCATCTTCCAGTCTGCTTATAGATTTCATAACTACGTCTTTGAAGTGCTGCGATTGCAGGGTCGTCACTATATGTGGGTGTATAACTTGTATCTATATTAGGTGTAGTACCTGTAACATTACTACCTGTACTACCATAAAGTGCATTTGTTAACTTTTGAGTATACTGTCTACTGTTTATTTGGTCTGCAATTCGTCTATTTCTATCGTCCATTTGTGCATAATTATCGTCATAAGCTTTTCTCTCTGCTTGTCGCATTTCATCGGTTACTGTAAAGTCGCCATATTGTTTACCGTTGTTTCCTGTGCCATACCTAACATCTGATCTGAACATATCAGCAGCAACACCCATATCAACATTATGCTTTCTTGCAATATCACGAATAACATCAGCATAGTTATTGTAAAATTGATTATATGGATTATCTTTATTTATTCCCGTATTAAATGGGTTATAGCTTGAATTACTGCTAGATGAACTGGAACCACTAGAAGAATTTCTACTAGAACTGCTAGAACTACTAGAAGAACTAGGAAGTTCACCAATTTTTCTTGTACCATCATCATTAGTGAGATACCCTCTAAGCTGGTCTGCTTGTCTTTTTAATTCTAGCTGTCTTGGAGTATCCCATCTTCCGGTTTCATTGTATATTCTTGTTGACTCGTCTTTTAATCTTTGAATAGCATCTGAATTGCTAGATGATGAACTACTTCTGTTGCTAGATGATGAACTACTGCTTGAAGAATTTCTAGATGAGCTACTTTTATTGCTAGATGACTTACTAGAAGAAGATGAACTACTTCCATATCTTCTGTTATATTCTGATTGCGAAACTTTTTCCCCTCTTGAATTATCATTTGTTTTGGTAGAACGATAGCTACCATCGGATTGTTTAACCAAAACGTATCCCATATTAAAGCCCCCTTTTATATTACTATTTTCTTACTGCTTCTTTAATAATCAAAATGTTATCTTCCATAATTTCTGATCTTCGGCTATGTGCAATCATATTCTCATGTAGCTGTTTATATGAATTATCAAGTAACCTAAGTGCAGAGGCCACATTATCACTTGATTTACTCATTTCTTTTATAGCTTCTGTGTTGTTTCTAATAACTTCTACATGACTTTGATTATCTAATTTTATTTGATTTAGGGTTGGTTGAATTTTTGTAACAAAGTAAAAGACAATAAATATTAAAGCTAAAAAAGATAAACCTCCGGCTCCAACTGCTATGTAACTATCTGTTAGTGCTTTAAGTCCTTCCATATGTAGGTCCTCCTTTGTATAAGAAAAATAATTCAAATCTTCAATATACTTTCATTTTATATTAAATTTATTTTTTATACCAATAAATACAAAGGATTTTTATATAAAAAAAGAGAGTGATATACACTCTCTTAAACCTTATTTAGCATAAAGGCTAAAATCAAATCCTCAAACTTCTTAACCTCAATATCGCATTTAACATCAACTCCTGAAAACTTCAAACATTCATCAATCCAACTAATACAAATATATCTATTCTTATCATCTTTAAACCCAAAGCCAAAATATCTTAATATCTCTATAAAATCATATTTACTGTTCAATGTTTTCTGAATAAAAAGCGTCATTCTTTCTTTTTGCTCATCAGTAAGATTAGGTATCCTATATCTATCAAAATCCCCTAAACGGTACGAAAAATGTCTTATCTTTAACGGTATATTCCACGCTGTTTCTACCGTATGAAAATTATCTAAAACTAAACCCACATGTGAATAACGTGAGTTTAGTTTCTTTTTTATGATTTTATCTAACCAACTATTGCCTTTGTAAAATATTAAATCAAACGATTGTATTTTCATTTTAATCATC
>JASGMB010000107.1 GCA_030156665.1 Clostridiales bacterium | reverse complement strand
AGTTCATACTATTTATTTTTCAAAAACCTTCCTTTGGATGGTTTATTTGTCATGCTCTTTTTTAGTTTGTGACTCCCGCGGGTTTGTTTTCAGACTTTCGCCTCCAATATATTTTATGATAACTAATTAAATATAGTTCTATCTTAATGAATCACACATGGTAAATATCATTTTCCGATTATATGGTAGTAACTTAATATATTTAAAAAAAGCTATACCAGATTTTTTATAACGCATAGGAAAGAATATTTTTCCTTTAGTTTTATACTTTCCGTTAAATGCGTTTCAAAAAAGGCTTCATTATAAATGCTTCTTTTAGAAGCCTTTTTTATCAGTGCTTATTATTTTCTGCTTGGATAAGTTTTATTTCGTTTGTTAGAGAGTCCTTAATTAGATGAACCAAATTTCTATTTTTAGAAAAAAGACAAGTTGAAGTATTTTCGTTAATAATTTCTCCAGTCAGCACATATGAGGTATCAGCAATTAGACGTATTTGTCCAGGCTGTTTTTCATTATGATAAATAATTACACCATTCATGTTAAAAGATGAGGAAGTAATAATTACAATCTTTAACCCACGGTCCCTAGCTTTTACGATCTCCGATTTTATATACTCTAATTCATGAGATGACATAGAAAGATAAATTCGTTCACGTGCTTGAGCAATAATATTTGTCATCTTATTAATGATATGATTTTTCCCGGTAATCGTAATATAAGGTTCGCTAGTTATATCTTTAGATGGTATATTTTTTTCAATATAATTTAATATCTCATTTAATTGTCTTCTAATATTGGATATAAGCTCACAAACTGGTACAGCAGTGTACTTAACTACATCACTTTCTATTCGATAAGCTCCTCCTTTTTCAACTAATCCGGCTAGTGCCAAATAAGCATTGGAACGGGGAATACCAGAAATCTTGGCTGCTTCGTAACCGGTGAGTTCCCCCTCCTTACAGAGTGTAATATATAAAATAGATTCATGTTTTGTAAAACCTGTTTTCATTAGGGATTCAATGATACCCAAAGTACTTGCCTCCATATAGTGGTTTTTATTAATACCACTATACAAGAAAAAATGATAAATGTCAACAAAAAGTATATAGATATAGATACTTTTTAGAGATGAAAGAGTGAAATTGAAATGGAATAACTTGCTCTCATTCATGCGCAGGGGTAGGTGCATGAATGAGAGCAAGTTATTCACAATCAGTTAACATGAAATTCTTCTTCATTAGAAATAATAGGCAAGAACAGACTTACATGCGTTCCCTCATACAATTTGCTGTCAATGGTTAAACCGTACTTTTCTCCAAAATATAGTTTTATTCTTTCTTCAATATTTCTTAATCCGATACCGCTAAGCTTTCCTTTGTCTTTATTCGGTGATTGAATATCCTCTAATCTTTCATTTGTAATACCAATTCCATTATCTATAATTTCAATAATAAGATATTCATCTTTTTTTCTAGCAATTATCTTTATTAAGCAGTTACCTTCCATATTTTCAAATCCATGAAATATTGCATTTTCTACAATTGGCTGAAGGATAAATTTTAAAATACGATATTCCAGTAAATCTTCATTTACGTCGTATGTGACTTCAAAAATATCACCATATCTATATTTTTGAATATTTACATAGTTTTTTACGCTTTCCAGCTCTTCAGATAGCATGACAGTTTTATTATTCCTGGAAATATTATATTTTAAGAGATTAATTAAAGAATTTGTCATTGAGCTGATATTATGCACATTTTGTATCACTGCAAGCCATTTTATAGAATCCAAAGTGTTATATAAAAAATGTGGGTTGATCTGTGCTTGTAATATTTGAAATTCCATATCGGCTTTTTTCTTTGAATAGTGAGGAATCGGCAATTTTGCGGAGTTGTTTGTATATTCAATACAAGTGCCTACAGTGTACTTGTGTTTTATTTTGCCCAAAACTGCCGATTCCTCACTATTCAAAGATGTAAAATGTTTTATACTGGATATGGATGGAACATTTTATCTGGGGGATAAGCTTTTGGATGGGTCTATTGACTTTTTAAATTCAGTAAAAAAGTGTAATAAAGAATTTTATTTTTTTACCAATAATTCATCAAGAAATTCAACTTTTTACCAGGAAAAGTTGCAAAAGATGGGATGCACTGTTGAAGAGGACAAAATACTTATTTCCAATCAAGTAATCATTCAATACATTAAAGATAGTATGACTCATCAAAAAGTTTATCTTTTAGGAACTGAGTATTAAAAAACAGATTTTATAAAAGCTGGTATTGAGATTGTAGAAGATAATCCTGATGTAGTAGTGGTTGGATTTGACACATCGTTACAATATGAATGTTTGTCAAAGGCATGTAGCTATATAAGAAGAGGAATTCCTGTTCTAGCGGTTAATCCTGATTTTAATTGTCCAATTGAGGATGGTTTTATTCCTGATTGCGGTTCTATTTGTGCGTTAATTAAGGCTTCTACCGGTATAGAGCCTATTTTCTTTGGAAAGCCGTCACAATATACTCTTCAATATGTTATCAAGTATACCGGATTCAAAGAAAATGAGATCGCCTTTATTGGAGATCGATTGTATACCGATATGGCGATAGGTAAGAATAAGGAAGTAGTTACCATTCTTGTATTATCCGGGGAAACGAAAAAGGAAGACTTAGCAAAATCCAACATTCAGCCAACGCTTGTTTTTGATTCTCTGAAAGAAATACAAACAATACTAGATGAAATTTATAATTGAATATGGCATTGAATTAATAAATGATACTAACGCTTTGGCGTTATATATGAGAATATTATAACGAGGGGGAGGGAAAATGTTAGAGCAATTAAAGCAAGCAGTACTAGATGCAAATCTGGCGTTGCCCAAGTATGGTTTGGTTACCTTTACCTGGGGGAATGTGAGTGGTATTGATCGACAAAGTAATTTAGTAGTCATTAAACCCAGCGGTGTACCTTATGAAAATTTAACTATAGAACATCTGGTGGTGCTTAATTTGGAAGGAGAACAGATAGAAGGAAAATTAAAACCTTCTTCAGATGCACCGACACATCTAGTACTTTATAAAAATTTCTCGAAAATAGGCGGAATAGTACATACACACTCTCCTTGGGCTACCATATGGGCACAGGCCGGTAAAGGAATTCCGGCGCTGGGTACCACGCATGCAGATTATTTTTACGGAGAAATTCCCTGCACACGTAAGATGTATGCAGAAGAAATTCAAGAAGAATATGAAGTTCAAACAGGAAAAGTGATTGTAAAAACTTTTAATGATATTAATCCGATGCATGTTCCCGGAGTTCTTGTAAATAATCATGGACCTTTTAGCTGGGGAAAAGATGTTCATGAGGCGGTTCATAATGCAGTAGTAATGGAGCAGGTAGCTTAAATGGCTTATCATGCTGTTTCGTTAACTCCCGAAGTTAAAGCAATTGATTCAACTTTGCTGAGTAAACATTTTTTGAGAAAACATGGGGTAAATGCATACTACGGTCAAGATTGAAGAGTGCAAAACTCTTCTTTTTTTGTGTGTATAGCAAAGGGGGGTATATTTTTTATTTGAAGAATATTATGAAAAGAACGTTGCAAAAAAGCTTAGAGCCTGTTAATGCAGCGGAGGAAAAGCTGCATCACTTCTTCAAATAAATTAAATGCACCTTTAGCAAAGTTACTTCATGAAAAAAAAATAAAAAATTAATTGATTTGTAAAAACGAGAATGGTATACTCAATTTTAGTAAATAGATGGAAAGGAAATAAACTGATGCATTATCGAATTATAGATTTTCATACCCATGCTTTTCCTGAAATGGTGGAAGAAAAAGCTATAAAACATTTAGGACGGCATTATAGAATTGAAATACCTTATCGTGGACGAATAGAAGATTTGATGGAAAGTGCTGCTAAAATAAATGCAGAAAAATTAGTGATTCATGCTAGTGCAACCCATGCGGGGCAGGTAGAAAATGTTAACAATTGGATTGCTTCTGTTATAAGCAGCAAGATTATTGGTTTTGGTACTTTGCATCCTGATTATCCATATGTGGAAAAAGAACTGGACAGAATTGAAAGGTTGGGATTGCAGGGAATTAAGTTGCATCCGGAATTTCAACAGTTCAATATTGATGACCCTAAAATGTTTCCGATCTATGAAGCGATAAGTGAACGGCTGCCAATACTCATGCATGTGGGAGATGAAACCCTAGAGTATTCAAGCCCCAAAAAACTGGCAAGAGTGTTAGATAAATTTCCCAAACTTAGAGTGGTCGCTGCCCACCTTGGAGGATATGCCAAATGGGATGAAGCAAAAAAATTTTTGATAGGTAGAGATATATTTTTAGATACTTCCAGCACTTTATGGAGATTGGAGCCTGAAGAAGCCGTACTGCTTATTCGAAACCATGGGGTAAATAAAGTGGTTTTTGGGACGGATTACCCGATAACTTCTCATCAGGAAGAATTAGATCGTTTTATGGCACTTCCTTTAACGGATGCAGAGCGTGAGAAAATTTTGTTTAGTAATGCGCATCGATTATTAAAATTTTAAAAATAGAATAAAATGGTAATTATACTAAAAATAGCGTAGTGGACAGGGTAAGGATCTTGCGTACCATACCACGCGGTATTTAGTGCTGTATATTATGCACAGGACTAATGATTTCTAAACCTTCTGAAACATATAAATTCTATTTTTCCTAATTTCCTATTTGTTAATATAAATATACTCATAAGATATTGAACTGTACCCAGTTTGCTGGATACGCAGAAAGGTTGTTATAATAGAACCAATATATAAATCTATTAGTATGAATTATCATACAGTAAGAAATTTTTACAGCTTAAGGCTGTATTGTTCATTGATAATATCATGATATAACAATTATTACCAGATATGTTATTAGTGGTATCTCTAATTGTATATATCTTGGTTTAAGGCATTCTACAAAAAGGCTTGTAAGTTTGTTTAAAGACGGCAAACGAATTTCAATCCGTTCATTGGTCACATGGACTTCAGTAATAATACTACCAATATAGAGTTATCCATTAAATCCATAGCCTTGTTTTATTACTGTAGGTCTAACTCTAGTCTTCCTTCGAACATAATAGAAAATTGAGCAATGGTTCTGCCCTAGTTAGGAATTGGCATGGACCATTTTTTCATTATATCTACTATTGCAAGGTATAGTGCTTTTCTTAGTGTATCGTCATTAGGAAAAATAGTTCTTGTTTTTGTCACCTTTCTAAATTGTCGATTAAAACCTTAATTGCAAAAGAAAATATATCTTAAAAATGGACGCATTTTTCTAATATGATACAGATTATTCTAAAAAATAAAGTTATAAGGCCTAGAGCTTTTAATAAACCATATCTAAATAATGCAACTGTAAAATAATAGAAACAGACTATGTAAATTTATCAGTGTTATTTTTTTGACAATATATTATAATTAGCCTATACAACAAATAAAATTATATTATTTATAGGAGGCTCATTATATGAAAGGTTTCGCAATGATTCGTATTGGAGAAGTAGGTTGGATAGAAAAGGAAAAACCTGTGGCTGGTGCATATGATGCCATCGTTCGTCCTCTTGCAGTTGCACCATGTACTTCAGATATTCATACCGTTTTTGAAGGTGCAATTGGCGAAAGACATAATATGATTTTGGGACATGAAGCAGTTGGTGAAGTTGTTGAAGTAGGTAGTCATGTAAAAGACTTCAAACCTGGGGATAGAGTAGTGGTTCCTGCCATTACACCTGACTGGCGTACCATTGAAGTACAAGAAGGGTATCATCAACATTCAGAAGGAATGCTTGCTGGCTGGAAATTCTCTAACTTTAAAGACGGAGTATTCGGAGAATATTTCCATGTAAATGATGCAGATATGAACCTTGCACTTCTTCCTGATGATATTTCACTAGAGGCAGCTGCTATGATTCCAGACATGATGACAACTGGATTTCATGGTGCTGAACTTGCAGATATTAAAATAGGCTCAAATGTAGCTGTAATTGGCATTGGTCCTGTAGGTCTTATGGGTGTAGCCGGTGCTAATCTATGTGGTGCAGGTAAAATCATTGCTGTAGGTAGCAGACCAAATTGTGTTGAGATTGCAAAGGCGTATGGTGCCACTGATATTGTTAACTATAAAAATGGTGATATTGTTACACAGATTATGGATTTAACTAATGGTAAAGGTGTTGACTCTACTATTATAGCTGGTGGGAATGTAGGCATTATGGAATCAGCTGTAAAAATCACAAAACCCGGCGGTACAATCTCCAATATCAATTATTTTGGCGAAGGTAATACTTTACCGATTCCACGTGCTGATTGGGGCTGTGGTATGGCACACAAAAACATCAGAGGTGGTCTCTGTCCGGGTGGACGTTTAAGAATGGAAAGACTGATTAATGTTGTAAGGAATAAGCGTATTGATCCAAGCAAATTAGTCACTCATGTATAATTAAGCCTGTAGTTATTGTAGACTAATTAAAAGTATTATATTAAAATAAATAAAACCTTCTTTCTGGTAGGAAGTAACTGTCAGAAAGGAGGTTTTTTATTTTTTTTCAAAGGACGCATTTTTAATATGTTTCTTTAATATCTAGGGTCACATTTTTATTACTCTTTTCTAATCAGTATATATAGAAAATGGGCGACTTTTTTATTGATAATTTTAGTTATTCAACAACCTATTCATAATCATATCTTTATGTTTAAGTCCTCGTTTTTTACGAGTTATGCTCATCTCTTTAATATAATATAAAACTAGTATTGGAGGATTTAGAAACTATTCGTTATGGTAACTTATGAAAATTAATTTATTTGGGAATGCTATTTTATATCATAGTCTTCGATTCTATGCCTAGAGGCAAGTCTCGAAGTTATTCAAGCAGTAGATTTTGATGAAATTTTATGCAATATTCTTCTGCTTGCAAGCAGTGCGATTCTGTCGCAGTTGTTATAACAATACTTTAAAATGTATAAAATAAAAAACGGATGAAGATTATATTTATACTTAGTTTAAAACAACAAATTAGGTAAGGAATGGGGAGTATTATGGCTGATATAGTAATGGTTATTTATTTAATTTTAATAATATTTATAGTTTTATTATTAATGAGAAGATACATATATAATAAAAGTAATACCATAAGAGAAGCTCAGGACGCCCTGCTTAGTCCAGAAGAATTAGAAAAACATGCTGTTGAATTAGCAAGAAATCATGCTGTTGAGATTAATACAAGAACAGGTACGTGGCTCATACAAAGAATGAATGATAATTACCAATTTATTACAAAATTATATAAAAAGCTAAATGAATATGTCAGACAAAAAAAGCCAACAGTGCCTGCAGCCGAATGGCTACTGGATAATTACTATATTATAGAACAGCAGGTTAAAGAAATACGACAGAATTTACCCAAGAAATACTATTCTGAGCTACCGGTTTTACAAGAGGGTTCTTTAAAGGGATATCCTAGAGTTTACGCAATTGCTTTAGAATTAGTTGCACATAGTGATGGACGATTTGATGAGAAAGGGCTTGTTAATTTTATAAAAGCCTATCAATCACAAAGATTATTATCCAGTGGAGAACTATGGGCTGTAGCCCTTATGGTTCGTATTGCTTTAATTGAAAACATTAGATGTGTTTGTCAAAAAATTATCAATTCTCAAAAGGATATTTTAAAAGCAGATGAACTTGCAAACCTTATATTATCTAGAATCGAAGAAGAACCTGAAAAACTTATACAGCTTATGGAATTTAATATAAAACAAATAGAGAGATTGAGTTCATCCTATGCGGAACATTTATTACAAAAATTAAAAAAACAAGCCCATAGGACGGCACCTATCCTCCAATATTTAGATAATAAGTTGTTAGGACAAGACACGACAGCCGAACAGATTACTCAAATAGAACATCAAGAACAGGCAGCAAGACAAATTTCCATAGGTAATGCGATTACAAGTTTAAGATTGGTTTCTATACTAGACTGGTCAAATATATTTGAGTCGCTAAGCCAGGTAGAACAAATTTTACGTCAAGACCCTAGTGGTATTTATTTGAAGATGGATTTTGATACACGGGATTATTACAGGCATGAAGTGGAAAGATTATCTAGGTTAACAGGGGTGAACGAAACACAGATTGCAAGAGGAGTAATAGAATGCTGTAAAATTTCTAACGAGAATGATATGGATGATGATAGGAAAAGGCATGTAGGATATTACCTGGTAGGAAAAGGAAGAGACGTTTTAAAAGAAAAGATAGGCTATAACACAAACGGTATTCAAAAAATTATACAATTGATAAAAGAGCATCCGACGCTGCTATACGTGGGTTCTATCCTATTTATTACTATCATTTTGGTTACTGCTTTTATGTATTATGCATATAGAATGTCTAATACAAATAATATATGGATAAGTATTTTTTCCGGTTTAGTCATTCTTATTCCGGCAAGTGACATTGCAGTAACCATTATAAACTGGATAAGTACTCATGTATTTCGTCCAAGTATATTACCTAAACTAGAATTAAAAGATGGTATTCCGAAAGAGCAGGCGTCAATGGTAGTAATACCTACTCTTTTACCGAATGCAGAGCGTGTGAAGGAACTTTTATCTCAGCTTGAAGTGTTTTATCTGGCAAACCGGGAGAAAAACTTATATTTTGCACTCGTAGGAGACTTTAAGGATGCGCTGCAGAAAGAAATGGCTGACGACAAAATGCTCATTCATACGGCTATTGCAGGTATCAAAAAATTAAATGAGCAATATGGGACAGAAGAACAAAATATTTTTTATTTTTTTCATAGACATAGACAGTATAATCCAGTACAAAATAAATGGATGGGTTGGGAGCGTAAGAGAGGGGCGTTAATTGAATTAAATGACCTTTTGCTAACAAAAAAACAAGAAAAAACCAGTTTTTCTATCGTTGAAGGTGATTTATCCCAAATTCCGTCTATAAAATATGTGATTACCCTTGATGCTGATACTAAATTGCCTAAAGATACTGCAAAAAAACTTATAGGGACTATATCGCATCCACTTAATGTGCCGGTTTTAGACAAAGCGTTAGGCAAAGTTATAGAAGGATATGGTCTTCTTCAACCACGTATTAGTGTGGATATTGAAAGTGCCAATAAGACCTTTTTTACGCGTGTTTTTGCAGGTCAAGGGGGAATAGACCCTTATACTACAGCAGTTTCAGATGTTTATCAAGATCTTTTTGGGGAAGGTATTTTTACTGGAAAAGGTATTTATGATGTAGAAGTTTTCCAAAAACTTTTAAA
The DNA here is from genome assembly GCA_030156665.1 of Clostridiales bacterium. Classification (GTDB taxonomy): domain Bacteria; phylum Bacillota; class Clostridia; order SK-Y3; family SK-Y3; genus JASGMB01. Next base: position 2,952 of record JASGMB010000107.1, on the reverse strand, counting down.
AAATGCTATCCCTGAAAATACGGTTTTAAGCCATGATTTACTAGAAGGTTCCTATGTAAGGGTTGGACTTGTAACAGATATAAATTTAATTGATGGATATCCTGCACGCTATAATGCACATGCCGCTAGATTGCATAGATGGGTAAGAGGAGACTGGCAGCTTATACCCTGGTTAAAGTCAAAAGTTAAAGATAAGACAGGGAATTTTGTAAAGAATCCGCTTTTAACCATATCTAAATGGAAAATTATGGATAACATGAGAAGAAGTTTGGTTCCGCCTTCCCTTATGTTGTTGATTGCTTTAGCGTTTGGAGTATTGCCGGGAAACAGCCTGGTATGGTTGTTTTTTGCAATAATTGCCATATCTTTTTCTCTTTTAACGGCTACAGTAGATGCTATTTTATCTAAGCATTACAGATTTTACAGGGAAAAACGGCATTGTACAATTATTTACGGGTGTAAGGCTACATTTTATCAAATACTTCTTATATTTAGTTTTTTACCACATCAAGCATATTTGATGTGTGATGCGATTATCAGAACACTTATTCGGGTATTTCTTACTAAAAAGAATACTTTAGAATGGGTTACCGCTGCCGATGTAGAACGACGGCTGAATAATGATATAATGAGTTTTTGGAAAAGGATGTGGATGTCTGCTTTTATAGGTGCGATACCTTTGACCTTGGCAGTTTTATTTTTATTACCTATATGGCCGGTAGCATTGCTACTATTTATTTGGTGGGGAACAGCACCTTTTATAGCCTATCGAATAAGTAAATTGGATGAAGAGACAGACAAGTCATTATCTGATGAAGATAAGTGGGAATTAAGACGACTTGCACGAAAAACCTGGAGGTACTTTGAAGATTTTGTGAATGCTTCAGAGAATTATCTTCCGCCGGATAACTATCAAGAGGATCCACCAAATGGTACGGCACATAGAACGTCCCCTACAAATATTGGTTTTACATTGATATCTATTCTGGCGGCTAGAGATTTGGGGTATATTGGTATGGTTGAAATGTGGGAAAGACTTAATCATACAATTACAACAGTTGAAAAATTGGAGAAATGGAAGGGACATTTATATAACTGGTATGATACCCGCACACTCCAAATCTTGAGACCAAGGTACATTTCTACAGTAGACAGCGGGAATTTCGTAGGGTATCTAATCACTTTAAAGCAGGGACTAAAAGATTACCTTACAAAACCGGTAGTGAGTATCAATTTGGCATTGGGGTTAAATGACAATATCAGGCTACTGGAGGAAGAAGATGATACAATTGAATTAAACAAGCAATTATTGACAGAAGCGATCGCTAAAAACAAAATTTCTTTATCCAAGTGGTATGAGATTTTAAACCAATTAGCAATGACGCTAAACAAATTAGGTAACATAGATGAACTGAAAAAATATCAGTGGAAAGAAAACCTTCAACAGGCGTTAGTATCTTTTGAAAAGGATATGAAGGAGTTTATGCCTTGGGTAAGACTTCTAAATACCATGCCTGAGTTAATACAAGAGGAAAAAGGTGTTTATGTAAAATTTTCTAAAATAATCAAAATGATTCTTGAAGAGTTTTTAGTGGATCCGGCATTAGAGCATTTGAATGAAATATATAAGAAAGGTATTCATCAGATTGATACTGCTATCGGTCTGTTAGAAGCAGTTAAAAAGAAAAGCAGTCAGCATAATGAAGTGATTATATGGATAAAAGAATTCAAAGAAGAAATAGAAAAAGCCTATGAAAATGTTCATAAATTTTTAGATTTATATAGGCATTTAATCAGGCGCATAGACATTTTAATTGAGGCAACACGATTTACTGCATTATTTGATGAGAAGAGACAATTATTCTCTATAGGTTATAATGTAGAAGAAGAACAGTTAACAAAATCATGTTATGATTTATTCGCTTCTGAAGCACGGCAAACCAGCTTTTTAGCAATAGCTAGAGGTGAAATAGGACAAAGTCACTGGTTTAAATTGGGCCGAAACCTCACTATGGTTGATGAATATAAAGGATTGGTGTCATGGACAGGGACTATGTTTGAATATTTAATGCCTCTTTTGATTATGCGTAATTATAAGAATACATTATGGGATGAAACTTATAGATTTGTACTGCGAAGCCAGAAAAATTATGGTAGACAGAGACGAGTTCCATGGGGAACATCGGAATCGGGGTATTACGCTTTTGATATTGATCTGAATTATCAATATAAAGCTTTTGGTGTTCCTGAATTGGGACTGAAAAGAGGATTAGTAAATGATATGGTGGTAGCACCTTATGCAACTGTTATGGCGCTGATGGTCGATCCTATAAGTGCACTACACAATATTAAGCAATTAAAAGAAGAAGGGGCAGATGGGTTATACGGATTATATGAAGCAATAGATTATACTCCTGAAAGACTGTCCCATGAGCAAAAAAGTGCTATTGTAAAAAGTTTTATGGTACATCATCAGGGTATGAGTTTGATAGCGTTAGTAAATTATCTCAACGATAATATCATGCAAAGTCGTTTTCATGCTGAACCGATGGTGAAATCTGTAGAGCTTTTACTGCAAGAAAGAGTACCTACAAGGGTAATTCTGACAAAAGAGCACAAAGAAAAGATAGAGCCTCTTGAATTGAGAGAACAGGTGTACAAAGAAGTTGTCAGGACTTTAGGAATATCTCATTCATCTTTGCCGCAGACACATATCCTTTCAAATGGCAGTTATTCAGTCATGGTAACAGATAGTGGGGCAGGATATAGTAGAAATCATGACACTGCAATAACCAGATGGCGAGAGGATATACATAATAGTACTTTTGGTATGTTTTTCTATATACAAAATTTAAATGCTAATAATGTGTGGTCAGCTACTTATGCACCTTATTTTGATGAACCGGAACAGTATAAGATAGTTTTTTCACCGGATAAAGTGGAATTTTTCCG
>JASGMB010000106.1 GCA_030156665.1 Clostridiales bacterium | reverse complement strand
CCGCTTTCTCCCAAATATGCTTTAAACTTTTCTAAATTTTCTTCAAGGTCTTTTGAAAGTTCCGGTGTTACCTTTTCTTCAGGAGGTATTTTTTGTTCATTTTCTTTACTGCCATCATCTTTTCGTCTATTTTTATTTTTTTGGATAATCTTTACCATGAGCCACACCTCCGTCGTTATTGGCATAAACAGAGTTCTTGTCTTCAGGGGGAGTTTTTACTCCCACTGAAGCTTAGAAATCGTTATCCAGGGGCTTAGCGCCGCTTATCTGACCGCTTAAAGAAGCGGGAGTCTTAGCGGCGATTAGCCATCGGATAAAATCAATTTTATGGTTAGCAAAACATGGAGAAAATATACATATCTTAATGATTATTCTCCACTTTCTGCCTTCCGTTTTCCACTATCTTTATGTATCCTCCGGGGTAAAATAATACCTCTATAAGCATGAGGATGCTGCATAACACTGACAATGTTATCTAACATCTTTTGTCCCTTTGAAGTTCCTGCATGAACTGATAGCTTTCTGCCATTCATCAGGGAATAGATAAGTGAATAATAAAAATCAACATAAAATTCCCGTTTACATCTCTGTGCATAAACCATATGAAGGGGATATTCTTTATTTTTCAAACTTTCTGCTACTTCTTCAGCAGCTATTTCTCCACTTTTCATCGCATAGTAAATTCCTTCCCCTGAAAACGGATCTATAAAAATACCATTTTCAGAATACACTTTCACTCCTGCCGTGTCTTTCATATTTTCAACCTGCAATATCCTGCATGAATCAATAAAATGAACACCGGATTGTATGGCATTCTGAACAAGAAAAGTATCAAAGCTAGATCTCTGTACTGTTATCCCGAGAAGTTGGGAAATCATTTTTTTACTTCCTATATATTGTCCATCGTATAATTTCACGCCGTAGATTTTTTGTTCAATGACCGATTCAGATAAGCCATGACTCAGTAATGCCAGTGTTTTATAGGATAAATATCCTCCACAAACTTTCTCTCTGGGAAATTTACTTTTGTCCACCAACAATACCTTCAATCCTTTTTCTGCTGCAACTCTTGCCGCCGTACTCCCCGCCGGCCCCGCACCTACCACAACTACATCATATGTACTAGAATGCATACTAATCTCCCGCTGTAAAACTATTAAAAATTAAAAACAAACTTTTATAGTACTAAACCTTTTGCTTTTATCACTTATATCTTGTCACTATGTATATATTACTATTCATTATTTTTCATGAATCACTACTAAATAAACTACCACCTATTTTTGTAACATTTCACGCCATTCTTTCATATTATGTAACTAAGAAGAGCTATAATCATGTTCTCTTTAGTTTTTAGAGATAAGTAGTGCTCAGCGAAAAGGAGGAGTATCAAATGAGCGATTTGGTAAGAAGCTATACCCGTGGTGACAGCAGTCTATTATTTTTTATAATCGTATTTCTACTTTTATTCTATGATAACAGCGCAATTTGTGGATATCCTTATGCAAAAGGTGGGGTCAGACAAAAGGGTGACAGCTCTATACTTTTCTTCATCCTAGTATTCTTACTCTTATTTTATAACCCCAGATATTATACAGCATAAGTGGTAAATAGAGATCCATTTTAAGTTTAAGATTTACACACTCCTTTTATAAATCTTAAACTTATTTATTTTTTTCATTTTTTGTAACGTTTTAGTAATTTTGTTCATATGATGAACTGTAAATACTAAATGCTCTGGAATTTGGCCTTTTCACTACTAAAGAAAAACTATTCTTTTTGTGATAATTCAATGTAATACTCCATACATATTTATTGTATGGTTCTTTTTATGAATAAAGGGGGGTAATATCATGTTGCCAAATCTCAATAAAAAATTACAACAAATGATGTCTAGTATGGATCCACAAACTTTAGAAAAAGGATTTAAAGCCATGTCAGAATTAATGAACACCGATGAAGGAAAGCAATTATTAGACCAACTCAGAAATATTGACAAACAAAAATTAATGGATCGTCTTAGCGCAGTAGATGAAAAAGAATTAGAAAAAAAATTAGATAGCATCGATGTAGATGAAGTTGCGGATAAAATAAATAATTTAGAAAAAGAAAAAATGTTGAAGGAATTAACAAATAATCCTGAACTGATGAAAAAACTAAATGATTTCCTAAATGGAAAATAACCATACCTGTACAATAAAAAAGTCTTTTTATAAGATTTTCAAAGTTGACTTTTTTAAAACACATAACGGAAATTATAAATAAATTTATCCACAGAATACAAAGGTTTATAGTGAGCGAAGTCTAAAAATAGATATTTCATTAATCTTAACTTCGCGAATTTCATCGATAACTACATTCATTTATTTTAAATTTATATATTGGTTATCGATATAATTTCCTATGTGTTATAAACAACCATCCGGTATGAGGGGAGGGACGAAAAATGGATGATGATTTTGACAAAAAAATGGAACAGGTAAAAAAGCTGTTAGAAGATGAAAAGATGGCTGAAAATTTAAAAATGCTAATGGGCATGTTCGCTAATAATATGAAAGGTGACACCAAACAACCACCGAGCCAAATGAATAGTGAAGCCAATCAAAGAAATGCACATGAACCAGCACAAGAAATGCCTTCTTTTGGTACTCCGCCTTCAAAATTATCTATGGATGATAAAATGGATGCCATTATGAAAATCAAAAAAATGTATGACAAAATAACCAGTGCTGATGACCCTCGTATAAATTTACTTCTTGCACTTAAACCGTATCTCAATACCAAAAGGCAAAACAAGCTGGACACCGCTATAAAAGTAGTACATCTTTCTAAGCTGACAACCATTATGAGTGAATTCGATAGATAATAAGACAATCGCCTATCGGCACAAAAAATTAAGGTAGATTGTCTTGATATTACGCTTCGCTTCATAATAAAAAGAGGAGGTGATGGAAACACCATGTATAGAAGATATTACCAAAATTATGGCAGACTTGGAGAAGAACCTCAGAGACCTATTGGTGAAGATACAATGGATACGGATACTGAAAACAAGCAGCATTCAATGGAAGAAAGTATGGAAAATAACACGCACCCTGCCACAAAACCAGAGATTATTGTTCCAGAAAAACCGTCTAAAAACGAAGAATCATCCTCAACAAACACTAAGCAGATTGCATATAGAAAAGTTTCTCCTAGACCCATAAAAAGCAGAGGTCTACCAGGTATATTTGGCAGGTTTGGTATAGATGATTTGCTTCTTCTTGCACTTATCTTTCTTGTTTTACAGGAAGAAGTAAATGATGAGTTACTTTTAATTCTCCTAATATTCCTTTTCTTTATAGGATTATAGTACATATAGGCAGAAGACTGAAGAATCCATTCTTCAGTCTTCTGTTTGCTGTAAAACCAATTCTGCCACCACAGGCAAATGGTCGGAAGCCTCACTCATCACTGACTGGCTGCTTTTTACTTTTATTTTATCTGACACAAAAATATAGTCTGTTCTCTTTTTGGGGTTATTGGCAGGAAATGTATTATATTCTTTAATAGCTGTATCTTTCATTACCGCTGTAATTTGCTTAATAATTTCAGATGACGGATTATTATTAAAATCACCCATTAATATCTTAGGTTGGGAAACTTCCTCTAATTTTTTCGTAATAAAATTTACTTGTTCCGGACGTTCTTTTTCTTTAATAGATAAATGAGTAATCATCACTTTTAATACTTCTCCATCAATATCCAAATCTGCTTCCATTAAACCTCTGGGTTCCGATAATGGATGTTTGGGTAATTTATGATTGACCCACGATTTTATAGGATATTTGGCAAGTAACACATTTCCGTATTTTCCACCTATATTTATATTATACCCGTAAGCTAAGTTGTAGCCTAATGCGCTAGCAATCATCTCATCCTGTTTTTGTATTTGAGAGCGTAACATCAGATGGTCTACTTCATTTAATGCAACAATATCAGGGTCAACACTTTTTATTGTATCTATCACTCTTTCCAAATCTAATTGTTCATCTGTACCAAGCCCATGTCTGATATTATACGTCATCACTTTTAGTGCTTTTTCTTTTGGCATATTAGGAGTTATGTTTTCGATATGCGTATCCATTTCTTCCTCCGGTATAACAGCAGCTAATGCCATCACAGGGGTGTTTATTTCTTGTTTGAATGTAACAGATTTTATTCTAGCAGAGGGATCAATTTGAGGTAAACTTTCCGGTGCTTTTTTAGCGTAACTACAAGATGTTAAAAAAAGAAGGATCAATAACACATTAGAAATTAACCTAACTATGAATTTATTCATCGCACCCCCCTGACTTGTTAAAAAGACATTATGTTTACTTATAATTATAACATATTTTTAGGTTTTTTTCACAAAAAAAGAGACAGGAAAACTATCCCAGTCTCTACTTGTCTCTATATTTCTTTCATAATCAGATCTCCCATTTCCTTTGTGCCAACCAATTTCATACCGTCACTCATAATATCTCCAGTCCTATATCCTTTGTCCAGTACATTGGTAACCGCTTTTTCGATTGACTGTGCCTCTTCTTCCATATCAAAAGAATATCTCAGCATCATTGCAGCAGATATAATCATGGCTATTGGATTGGCTTTATCTTGCCCTGCAATATCCGGTGCTGAGCCATGTACCGGTTCATACATCCCCAGTTTTTCCGTTCCCAGACTTGCTGAAGGCAACATACCGATAGATCCGGTAATCATGGAAGCCTCATCAGATAATATATCCCCAAACATATTACCAGTTACAATGACGTCAAACTGCTTCGGATTCTTAACAAGCTGCATTGCTGCATTATCTACATACATATGATTTACTTCTACTTCCGGGTATTCCTTTGCCACTTTCTCAATTACCTCACGCCATAATCGGGAACTGTCTAAAATATTTGCTTTGTCTACTGACGTTAACTTTTTGCCTCTTTTCATAGCAATTTCAAATCCAACACGGGCAATTCTGTCAACTTCCTGTATACTATATTTCATTGTATCAAAAGCAGCATCTCCGTCTCTTCTTCTATCACCAAAGTATATACCACCGGTTAATTCTCTTACTACCATGATATCCAAGCCGTCTCCTATAATTTCCGGTTTTAAAGGAGATGCATCTATTAATGCATTATGCAGTACAGCGGGGCGGAGGTTTGCAAATAAACCCAGTCCCTTTCGCAGTCCAAGCAATGCCTGTTCCGGCCTTTGATTGCCGGGCAGGGTATCCCACTTTGGCCCTCCAACTGCACCCAACAATACAGAATCGCTGTTTTTGCATACTTCCAATGTTTGTGCGGGCAGCGGCTCTCCATATTTATCAATCGCACAACCGCCAGCATCTACTTCTATCAAATCAAAGTTATGTCCAAATTTTTCTCCTACCACTTTCAATACATTTATTGCTTGTGCGACTACTTCTCTTCCGATCCCATCTCCGGGAATAACTGCAATTTTGTAGTTCATACGTTTGGAGTGAGGAGTAAGGAATGGGGGAAATGGTAGATAACCAACTTTAAAACTAAATATTATGATTTAAAGTTGGTTAATTTCATCGATAACTACACTAATTTATTTTAAGTTTAGATATTGGTTATCGATATAAACTTGCCTTAATATACTCAATTAATCCGTTTTTTGCTATAATCTCCTGCATAAACTCAGGGAAAGGCGTACTTTTATATACCTTATTTTTCGTAATATTGATAATTTCACCCTTGTCAAAGTCAACTTTTACTTCATCGCCATCATCTATATCCCGGGAAGCCTCCGGACACTCCAAGATAGGCAGGCCGATGTTAATTGCATTCCTATAAAAGATTCTTGCAAAGGTTTCCGCTATTACACAGGATATGCCGGCCGCCTTAATCGCAATGGGGGCATGTTCTCTGGAAGAACCGCAGCCGAAATTCTTTGCAGCTACTATAATATCCCCCTCATTCACTTTATTCACAAAGGCTGCATCCAGATCCTCCATACAGTGCTTTGCTAACTCTGCTGGATCTGAGGTATTTAAATATCTTGCCGGGATAATGACATCGGTATCTACATTATCTCCATATTTGATTACTTTACCATGTGCTAACATCTTATATTACCTCCTCCGGTGAAACAATTTTTCCTGCAATAGCAGATGCAGCAGCTACTGCCGGACTTGCCAGATATACTTCGCTCTCAGGATGTCCCATTCTTCCAACAAAATTTCTATTGGTTGTTGCAACTGCTCTTTCCCCTTTTGCAAGAATTCCCATATGTCCTCCTAAACAAGGACCACAGGTTGGCGTACTTACTACTGCTCCAGCTTCTACAAATATTTTTAGCAGCCCCTCTTCCATCGCCTGAAGATAAATCTTTTGCGTTGCAGGGAAAATGATGGTTCTAACATGTGGATCAACTTGTTTACTTTTTAGAATACTTGCAGCCGCCCTTAAATCTTCTATTCTTCCATTGGTACATGAGCCGATAACTACCTGGTCAATTTTAACTTCTCCAACCTCATCAATGGTTCTTGTATTTTCCGGAAGATGTGGAAATGCAACAGTTGGTTTAATTTGACTTAAATCAATCACATAGGTTGCAGCATATTGTGCATCAGGATCCGCTGTATAAATTTTGTATTCTTTTGTGGAATGTTCCTTCACATAGGCGAGTGTTTTATCATCCACCTCAAATATACCGTTTTTTGCACCTGCTTCAATCGCCATATTTGCCATGGAAAAACGGTCATCCATTGATAAAGCCATTACTCCTTCTCCCATAAATTCCATGGATTTATAAAGCGCACCGTCTACTCCTATCATTCCAATAATATGGAGAATGACATCTTTTCCACATACCCATTTATTTAACTTACCTTTCAACTCAAACTTAATTGCCTCCGGTACTTTAAACCATGCTTCTCCGGTTGCCATCCCTGCTGCCATATCAGTACTGCCTATTCCTGTGGAAAATGCACCCAATGCACCGTAGGTACAGGTATGGGAATCCGCACCTATTACAACATCTCCAGGTACTACCAGACCCTTTTCCGGAATAAGGGCATGTTCAATACCCATCTGACCGATTTCAAAATAGTTTACAATTTTCATTTCTCTTGCAAATTCACGAATATATTTGCACTGCTCTGCAGATTTAATATCTTTGTTAGGTGTAAAATGGTCCGGAACAATGGCAATCTTGTTTACATCAAAAACCTTATCTAAACCAATTTTCTTAAACTCTTTTACCGCCACCGGTGTGGTAACGTCATTCCCTAGCACCAAATCCAACTTTGCTTTTATTAATTGTCCCGGTACAACTTTATCTAAGCCCGCATGGTGTGCCAAAATCTTCTGTGTCATTGTCATTGACATATTATCTACCTCCCTTATATTCGTTCATAGTTCATAGTTCATGGTTCACAGTTCACAGATTTAAATACTACTTTATGTCCTTTACTGTGAACTTTATGTTGTCCGTTCATGTAAATGACTGTCCATCGGATCTATTTTTAATTTTACTTTATTGTAAATCAACCTCATTTAAAAATCTTCCTAATTACTATTAAAGTACGGTAAAAAAAATAATGTTTCTTGTCACCGAAACATTATTTCTACAAAAAATGAATTTTTATGTCTAATACAATGGTCTTCATCTTAATTTCTATCTATTCATCTTTTCCTTCTTAAGCTTTTTTCTATATTTTAAAGGTGTCATGCCTACATATTTTTTAAAGATATCATTATATCTTTGTTGACTGGAAAATCCGACGCTCAATGCCACATCACTTACCTTTAAATCTGTTTTTTCCAATAATTCTTTTGATTTCTCCACCCTTACTTTCAGTAAATAACTTTTTGGACTAATGTCAAATTCTTCTTTAAATGCATGGGCAAAATAACTTTGGCTTAAGAATATATATTTGGCAATATCGGTGAGCGTCAAGTCCTTTTCGTAATTTGCTTCCATATATTCTTTCGCAATCTGCATAAGCTCCTTTAGTTTTAGGCTCTTGCCTTTTATATTTTCTTCCCACTCCATTTTCAACGCCCGGGAAATCAGGACAAAAAGTTCCATAATGAGAAGATAACTTAGAAGGTCACCCCATAACTCCTGCCTTTCCCGCTCTCTTAAAATTCTATTCATTACATATACAATATCATTTTTTTTACTTACTTTCAGTGTAATAAAAGAGCCGCTTTCTTTATTTTTAACAAATTCAATAAAATCATTAAGAGATACATCTGAATATTCATCATCATATTGATTACGAAATTTAAATCTTAAAACAATAAATTCACAGCCTGCCTGCGATTTTACGCTAAACTTATGTGGTTGATGTGGCTTTATAATCACTATGTCATTAGATCCGATATTTACATCCTGTCCGCTAATCTGAAAAACGGCGTTTCCCCGTTTCATGTAAACCATCTCAAAATGGTCATGACGATTTATTTCCATAGACCAACTAGGGTCATGTATTCTCTCCACCGTTCGTACAATTACAGGCAAGAATGCTCCTTTATTAATCAATCCTTCCCAAGCTCTAGGTAATGTTGTTTCAGACATCGCACACATCCTTTATCACATTTCAAAATTGTATTCTTATCGTTAGACCGTTTTGCTAAGACTTATTATTCCCGTCTATATACAATATACAATTTTGGTAGTTAATTTTCTTACAACTATTATAACATAAAGCAAATTAAATTGGGAATATGTGCACACAACTTATACCAAACGCAGCAATGCCATAACTACTAAAATAAACCCTGGCAATAGCGAAAGTTTCTCTCCCAGATGGTTTATTATATTGTATCTTGCAATGATATTGCCTGCTCCAATTAAAATAAAATGTGTAATACCAAACAAAAATGGTGTCAAATAAGGATTTAAACCAAAAAGGGACAGCGTAAAAGCAGCGATAGAAGCATCCATTGCTACTGCCAGCCCCAAAATAATTCCTTCAGCAGGCTTAATATCATTTTCTTTATCTATATCAGCCAACAAAGGATTACATAAAACTTTTACGAGGTTTTGTACTGTAATATCAAATTTTATTGAATTCTTCTCTTGTGTTGTGCTTTCATTTTTTTGATTATACCCTTCTTTTAAAGTAAATAACCCGAGTAAAAGCAGGAGTACTGCACCTATATACTTTGCTACTTCCAGTGATATGTAGCTTTTTAAATTCACTCCTATCAGCATTGCAACCATAGAACAAATGACAGACCAGGATGAAATCATTAGTAAGGATAAAAAAGATATTTTAATTTTTCGCAGGCCGAAGGCAAATCCACCCCAAAAGCCGTCTAAACTTACTGCAACAGCAACTATAACTACGCTTAAGACACTATTCATACTTTATGCACTCCATTTCTTCATTTTCATTCTATAAGTAGCATATGAAACGGAGTGCATAATTGACACTGTGGACAATTTTTAAATGACCCACAATTATATACAGGAATTATAATTAACCAACTTTAAAACTAAATATTATAATTTAAAGTTGGTTAATTTCATCGATAACTACATTAATTTATTTTAAATTTAGATATTGGTTATCTATATAATATCAAAATCTTCGATAGCACCTATACTGTAATTTAATCTGTTGATTTATACATATTAAGCTGCCAAATCAAGGGCTTTTTTAGGGCATTTTTCTACACATATCGTACATTTCAAACAGTCAGCATGTGTTACTTTTCCTTGACTTTTATGACTCAATACGTCAATTCCAATCGGACAGCTTCTAGTGCAAAGATTACAATCCACACACTTATCCGCATTAAAGGTTACATTCGGAATTTTAGGTTTAACGATTTTCAACTTAGATACATAGTGAGCCATCGTTCCCATCGGACAAATTGTACACCATGTTCTTTGATTAAAGACAATCCCTAATATAACGGTTAGCAATGTAGTGATAATAATCATACGTACAAATACCTGTCCGACTGCTATTGCATTACCCCAGGCAAATACAAGCTGGACCGCAAAGCTGCTCATCAAAACCACTAAAAATGTGATTCTGAACCACGGTTTTGTAAACAACTTGGGTATGCTTTTTCTACGGCTCAACTTAGCTAAAATATTATCGTTAAAACTCCCTCTTGGGCAATACTGTCCACACCACTTTCTCCCTTTAAAAAATGCCATGATCACCGGTGCCGACATACATATCAAAGCAGCTGCACCAATGATTGGATAAATCAATCCTATTACACAAAATGCAATCAACATAATCCATGCCCATTTATGAATGAATGTATTCATTTTAGTCATCTTATTACCTCCTTTTCTTTATATACCCCCACGGGGTACATTTGATATTATACATAACCCTTGAACCTTTGTCAATATTTAAATTGAATTTTGTATACAGTATTATGTAGATGCCCACCGGTTTAAACTTCTTTATATACTCCAAAAACTTTAACATGTTCTCAGAAGTGATATTTATAAACATAATACTGTTAAAATAAAAGAGAAACAAAAATACTTTAAGTATTTTTGTTTCTCTTTTATTCTACATCTATATCTATATCTTAATCTTAATCTACTCTGTTCCCAACACTCTGATATAATCCACATATGGATCTGAGGTTCCTTGTAATTGACAGTGTTCGTGTTTTAAAATTTTTACATATTCAATAATATCTTTTGTAATTCTTTCTCCGGGACAGATTACAGGAATACCCGGCGGATATGCCATAATCATCTCTGCGGCAATTTCACCATCCGCCTCTTCCAATCTTACGCTCTTCTTAAGGCTGTAAAATGCGTCCCTTGGACTTACAATTAATTTCGGTTTGTAAGGAACCCGAGTAGCATTTTTTACTTCTTTTATTTCCGTCTTACTGGCAATATCCTTAAGTGCATTTACCAGTGCCTGTAAATCTTCCTTCGTATCTCCGATGCTTATAATGGCAAGTATATTATAGAGGTCGGACATTTCAATTTGAATATTGTACTCAGCCCTTAATTTTTTTTCTATCTCGTATCCAGTGTATCCCAAATTCCTCACATTTATGCCTAACTTTGTCTCATCAAAGTCATGGCACCCCGGTGTTCCGATTAACTCTTTTCCAAATGCATATAACCCATTGATTTTATTAATTTCTTCCCTTGCCCATCTTGCCAATTCAAGGGTATGCTCCAACATATCCGCACCCTGGGTAGCCATTTGCTTTCGCGCTACATCCAGCGATGCCATCAGTACATAAGACGCACTGGTGGTATAGGTTAAATTGATAACCTGCTTTACTACTTCTGGGGATACAATGTTGCCACGTGTTAACAGTACTGACGTTTGTGTCATAGACCCCAGCGTTTTATGCAAACTCACAGCGCTCATATCTGCCCCAACTTCCATTGCCGTAAGCGGAAAATCATCATGGAATGACATATGCGCTCCATGCGCTTCATCTACCAAAACTGCCATATTGTGCCGATGGGCAATTCTTACAATTGCCTTTAAGTCTGAAATGGCCCCATAGTAGGTAGGATTAATGACAAAAACAGCCTTCGCATAGGGATGTTTTTTGATGGCATTCTTGACTGCTTCTTCAGTAATTCCCATTGCAATTCCCAGTTCTTCATCAATCTCCGGCTGAATATACACCGGCACTGCACCACTTAGTATAATACCGCCTATTGTGGATTTATGCGCATTTCTTGGAATAATGATCTCATCTCCCGGCTCACAAATGCTCATAATCATTGCCTGTACCCCTGCAGTAGTACCATTTACTAAAAAATAAGCATTTTGTGCTCCAAACGCTTGTGCACATAATTCTTCAGCGTCCTTGATTACCCCTATGGGATTACAAGCGTTATCCAGGTCTTCCATGCCGTTTACATCTATCTCCAATACCCTATGTCCAACATATTGTCTGAATTCTTCCAGCCCTTTTCCCTGTTTGTGCCCGGGCACATGAAAAGGAATCACTTTACTATCTACATAATTTTTTAACGCATTAAAAAGAGGTGTTTTCGCTTGGTCCAGTCTTCTCATTTGCACCAACTCCTAAGAAATTAATAAAGAATGAGGCATGGCCGACGAATTCATCTCACTTCGTTCGAATATGATTTAGGTAGATTTTCTTGAAGTCAGAAAGTATATCTTGCAGATATACTTTCTTAGACTATAAAAAAAAGTCTGACAGCTATGAATAAGCTTTCTTTTTTATGTTTGCTCCATTTTTAATATTTAATTCACAATACCTAATTTTAAATTGCGCAACGGCAATTGTCAATGACCAATTTTATCATGGAATTATTATAATATGTGTAGCAACTAGAATAATATTTTGATTGGCACAACAGATTAATAATTAATTTTTGTACTATTTTATTACATCAATGGAAAATATAATAATAAATGAGATAATAGTACATTTGTTCTCTATTAAAATACAAAGATGCGGTTGCAGCATAAATAGACTAGGACAATCAATCATTGCACTTCAAGCTTTGGCATTATCACGAAAGGATTTTCCCTGTTGTTGAAGATATTTCTGTTCCTGTCAATCTCGTCGTAGTACCTATTATAGCAATGTTTTGGATGCGATACTGTCCTATTAGATTTAAAGAAAAAATGTTATGGGCTTTAGGGTGGACAACCGTTTTGGTAGTAGTAGAATTACCCCTTGAAAGATTTACAGACCTACTAACATATCACAATGGTTATGATTGGTATTTTTCTTATATTTTATGGTTTTTTAGTTGGTTTATTTGGCATGGCTTTCATCTATGGCTTAATGACTGGCATAGAGAAATAGACAGCCTTTTTTTAAAAGCTGCAATTTCATTGCGTCATATTTCTCCTACGCTGCTAATGCCTTGAATACGTGCAATTTCTTTTATAATACGTTCATGGGTTAAGCCATGAGGTAATTTTAATGTAAGCCTGACGATTACTTCGTTATCATCTACTGCATCATTACCTACAAATTCGATATTTCGAATGCTTACGTCATACCGTCCCAGCAGTACACCAATTTCACCGATTTTACCCGGCTTATTTTCCATTTCTATGTAAATACTCAAGTGTGATGCTTTTCGGTGCAGCACCTTTCCAAATCTACTGAGCAAAATTAGGGTAATATAGATAATTACTGCCCCTGCTATTGCGCCCTGATAAAATCCGATTCCTACCGCCAGACCTACACATGCTACAGCCCAAAGACTGGCAGCAGTTGTCAATCCTTTCACATTAATGCCCTGTCTTATAATGGTCCCTGCACCTAAAAAACCTATCCCACTGATTACCTGGGCTCCTAGTCTTGCCGGATCCATAGTGGTAATGTTTCGGTACTTATAAAAAATGTACTCAGAAGTAATCATTACTATGGCAGAGCCAACACATACCAATATATGTGTTCTAAAGCCTGCAGGGCGATTCTTATCTTCTCTTTCCATTCCAATCAAACCGCTGAGTATTACAGCTAAACTAAGACGTATAATAATTGTTTGCAAATTCATAATGTCTCCTCCTATCAAGATGCGATGTAAAATTTTATTTAGTTCACATTAACCAACTTTAAAACTAAATATTATGATTTAAAGTTGGTTAATTTCATCGATAACTACATTAATTTATTTTAAGTTTAGATATTGGTTATCGATATATTTATATCATTATATACTTCATTCTAAAAAAATAGAAGAAAAAAAGAAGCGTTCATTTATAAGAACACTTCTATTTTTGTCTGCTAAAAGCAGTTTGAACTTTTATCTTGGAATTCTGCCACCATTCAATAATTTTAAATTTAATCTGAACAGGAATTTCATCATTATTATTTGCTTCGGTAATGATTTTGTATTCATCTTCTGTGAGTACATTTTTTAAATGTTGTTTAGAACTTGCCGGCAACTCACCATGCGTCGCATCTACAAAACACAATGGAGGAAAAAGTACACACCACCAATTTGTCCCTGCCCCATCTCCAATCACTACACGAAGTGCCTCGTATTTACCTGCCGGTAATGTAATGTCTCCATATACCTTTGTAGGAAAAGGATATAATCCTAAAGATGCGGTCACGTCATAATCTTTACCCCATTTTTTTATTTCATCTTTTGCGATTTCTTCTATCCGAGGTATTTGCCGCTTAATTAATTCTTTTGTTGCTTCAATATTTTCTGACCCGTCAAATTGTTCTTTCATTTCTTCAATGATTCTATCCCTGACTTTCAGCTTCAATTGCTGGTCTTCTTTAGAATCGCTATTCGCTATAACATGAAATCTTACCAAGTTATGCGCCAAGTCAGCTTGTACACTGTCGGAATAACTGCTAATAAAAATTGTACTTATAATGCCAATGATGATTGCTAAAATGATTTTATTCATAAAAAATTCCCCCTATTTTGTTTACAATTTAAGTATTAACATAAATAAGGGAAATCATACATTTAAACTCAATTAATAATATAAAAATGTTTACCTCAGCATTTTTAATGCTGCATGCTCAATTCTCAATTCTCAACTGTTTTTTAATTAAAGCTAAGTCTGACGGCTTATCTACATCATTGGCCAATTCCGGATAATCACTAATAATAGCCCGTGCGTTCACATTAAATATTTGTGAAAATCTGCTTTCTACTTGTTTGATGGTTAATCTTTTCGTAAAAAGCAATATAAGTGCTTTCCACCCTAAGATTTTTGCCATTTTAAATACATTTTTTCTATATGCTATAAGTTGTCGTGCTTTTTCACAACATTTATCGATTACATTAGGATGGACGTAAAACAAATTACCACCGGTAAAAGTTCCTTCCTTGATTTTGGTGTATGTACGCTCTATTCCGGGCAATTTTCTATCATTGATTGTCTTATCTACAATGGGATAACACAAATCTGCCTGGGTCGACTGGGCCTTCACAATAAAGTCGGTAACACTTTCAACTGTTAACATAGGAATATCACAGGTACATATTAGCAAATATTTCTCTGTTCCCAAATATGCTACACCTTCTATGACATTATCTATAATCAGTCCTTTACCATCTATAATATAATCTACCTTATCTTTAAGTAAATGGTACAGTTTATCATAAGGTCCAATTACACCTATCTTATCTATTAATTTGCATTTTTTTAAAGTATCAATGACGTATTGCACCATTGGTTTCCCATGAATATTGATAAGAGCTTTTACCGGGACTCCAAGCTTATTATGTTTATAGTTGTTTGTATTTTCTTCTCCCGCAAGAATAAGCGCATTGACCAATATTCTAATCCTCCGTTCTCAAAGAAGCAATCATGGCTTGCTCTTGATGTTTGATATGGATTGAAGCTAATTCTTCGGCAAGTTCCGAATCCTGCTTTTCTATAGCCTGATAAATGTTGCTGTGCTCTTTCATAAGCTCGCTAGGACTGCTGTAATCCTTAAGATAGACCACTCTAAACCGATGAATTTGTTCTTTTAAATTGGTTGAGATCTGGATGAGTTTTTCATTTCTGGAAGCTCTATAAATCATTTCATGAAATTCTACATCTTTTTTAATTAAACCCTGTACATTATTCTTTTCGATATATTGTGCAAACTGATTAACGATATTTTTTAATTCTTTTAGTTCATCTTTCGTAATCCTTTTTGCTGCAAGGGCTGAGGCTAAACCATCTAAAGAGCTTCGTACCTCTAAAACATCCATTATATCTTTGATAGAAAGTTCTGCAACATGTGCTCCTTTTCGAGGGATCATTACCACTAACCCTTCCAATTCCAGCTTTCTTATCGCTTCCCTAACTGGTGTCCTGCTGACCCCCATTTTTTCTGCAAGCTGAATTTCCATCAAACGTTCTCCGGGCTTCAACTCTCCCATAATAATAGCCTGTCGTAAAGTATTAAAGATCACATCTCTTAGCGGCTTATAATCATTTAAATTTATTTTTGACAATTTAACTGCCATAGCATTTACCTCTCTCCATAATTACTATTATATGTATTAACTACAAAAATATCACTTGCAATTGTTTTTAATTTATTGACTGCTTTTCTAGCACTTACTTCATTCCCAAAAATGCCAAAAACCGTAGGCCCACTTCCGCTCATAATGGACCCGTATGCTCCACTTCCCAGCATAATATTCTTAATTCGATTCACAATTCTATGTTCTTTTGCAGTAACAGCTTCCAACACATTATACATTCCTTTTGTAATCCCTATAATATCCTGGTTATATATTGCATTAATTACAGATTCTGTATCCGGGTGGGTTGTTATATTTTGTACATTTAATTTGCCATAAACTTGGGCTGTAGAAACACTAATAGGTGGTTTAGCAAGTACAACAATAGCAGTAGGCATAGAAGGTAGTAAAGTAAGAATATCTCCTATTCCTTCAGCCAATGCAGTTCCTCCCATGATACAGTATGGAACATCTGCTCCTAATTGTTTCCCCATCTCCATCAACTGTTCAGTACTTAACCCTGTATTAAACATCCTATTCATCGCAATAAGAACAGCAGCCGCATCCGTACTTCCGCCAGCTAATCCTGCAGCTACAGGAATTTTTTTATGAATATTAATTTTGATTCCTGTATCCTTTATATTTACTGTATTAAAAAAAAGCTGTGCCGCTTTATATGCAACATTTTTTTCGTCTACCGGTAAATAGCGTAAATTAGTTTTTACCTCAATACCCTGGTCAATTTTTTCTAGATACAATGTATCATATAAATCTACGGTTTGCATAATCATTTTTACATTATGATAACCATCTTCTCTTTTATTTAATACATCTAAAGTAATATTAATTTTAGCTCTGGCTTTAATTTCCATATTATTCATTTTTTCACCACCCTATTTGAAAATATTATATACAAAATACTGTATACTTTCAATGGTTTTTAAGTATTGAATTTATAGGAAAGAGGATAAATAATAAATTTGTACACAAATTATTTCTAAACAATAAAGATAACGGCCATTGTAGCTCTACAATAACCGTTATCTTTGTGAAATACTGTATTTTGTTCATTTTTTGTTGCTTGCTTTCAGCTATTATTCTGCCTTTAACCAATCGGTGTGGAAATATCCTTCCTTATCAATTCGCTCATAAGTATGCGCTCCAAAATAGTCCCTTTGTGCCTGAATCATATTAGCCCATAGATTTTCACTTCGATATGCATCATAATATGCTAATGCAGAGCTAAAACAAGGTACAGAAATACCTGACAATGCTGCTAACGCTACTACCTCCCTTAAGCTTTCCTGACCTTCAAGCATAATTTCTTTAAAATAAGGGTCTAAAAGTAAATTGCTCAGATCTTTATTACGATCATATGCTTCCTTAATTCTATTTAAGAATTGTGCCCTTATAATACAGCCACCACGCCATAAGAGCGCAATACTACCTAAATTTAATTCCCATCCATATTCTTCGCTTGCATTTTTTAACAAATCAAAACCTTGTGCATATGAACAAATTTTAGATGCATACAGTGCTTTTCGAATATGCTCAATAAATTCTTCACGGTTTCCATCAAACGCTTTATTTGGTCCTTTTAATACCTTAGAAGCCCTGACTCTTTCATCTTTTATAGCCGTAATACACCTTGCAAAAACTGCCTCAGCAATTGTTGGTGCCGATACTCCTAAATCCAATGCCTCCTGTGATGTCCATTTTCCAGTTCCCTTTTGTCCTGCACGGTCCAAAATGACATCTACCATTGGTTTTCCTGTGCTAGTATCGGTTTTGCCCAGAATATCTGCCGTGATCTCTATTAAATAGGAATTGAGTTCCCCCTCATTCCACTGCATAAAAACTTTTTGTATTTCTTTTGCGCTCATCCCTAGAAGTTCTTTCATAAGATAGTATGCTTCACTAATGAGCTGCATATCTCCGTACTCAATGCCGTTATGTGTCATTTTCACATAATGTCCTGCTCCATCCGAACCGATGTAATCACAACATGGAACATTATCTTCCACTTTTGCTGAAATATCTGTTAGAATTTTCTCCAGCAGTGTCCATGCTTGTTTCGATCCTCCCGGCATAATGCTGGGTCCCTTCAATGCTCCTTCTTCTCCACCTGAAACGCCTGTACCGAGAAAATGTATGCCTTTGCTTTCTAATGCTTTACTTCTTCTGATGGTATCTTTATAGAATGAATTACCGCCATCTACAATAACATCTCCTTCTTCCAGCAACGGAAGCAGTGCTTCTATCACTTTATCGACAGGATTTCCTGCCTGTACCATGAGCATAATTTTTCTTGGTTTTTTTAATGATTCACAGAAATCATCAAGATTATAAAAAGGCTGAATATTTTCCTTATCTTTTGCAGGGCCCTCTATAAATCCTTTTGTCTTTTCTGCGGAACGGTTGTAAACAGAAATAACATACCCTTTGCTTTCCATATTTAGTACTAAGTTTTGGCCCATTACCGCTAATCCGATTAAGCCAATATCTGATTTTTTCATAGTATCTTCCTTTCTATATTTTCGTTGTTAGTTCACAGTTCACGGTGTAAAGCTAAACAAATTCTTTTAAAAGTTCTAAATTTTCTCCACAACATACTTTTTCAACCCAATTCATAGCTTAACTTAACCCGTATAAATTACGGTTCACAGATTTAAATCCGGCTTTTTGCACTTTCCTGTGAACCGTGAACTGTAAACTAGACCTACCCTAATTATTTTCCAAATGCATAAGGAATAAAAGTGATAAGTCCCGGGAAGTA
>JASGMB010000105.1 GCA_030156665.1 Clostridiales bacterium | reverse complement strand
GGTGGTCTTGTTGTCATGCCTTTGATTAACGTCAGGAGTCTAAAAAAATTTCTCAAAATTTTTCTTAAAAACTCTTGACTTTAATTAGCTGGTCTTTCAAACAGGATCTTGTGTAAACGAATTAAATTGCTAACTATCCTTACTATTTACAAATATTTATCCTTTTGATCTAAATAACAGAGCGCCTATGAATGCAAAAATGATCGCAGCTGAAATACCTGCACTGGTAACCTCAAAGATACCGGTAAGCACACCGATGATGCCGGTTTTTTCTGCTTCTGCCAAAGCCCCCTTTACTAATGCATTCCCAAAACTACTTATAGGAACTGATGCGCCGGCACCTGCAAATTTTATTAATGGCTCATATAACCCAAGTCCTCCCAGTATGGCTCCTATGACTACCAATGTACTGGTCATATGTGCAGGAGTAAGCTTGAACACATCCATTAGAATCTGTCCAATAACACAAATGCCACCACCTACTATGAAAGCCCAAATAAATTTCTCCAATCGTTCAACCCTCCTCTTCACATTTCTATAGCTACAGCATGAGCAATACAAGGAATGCTTTCTTTTTGTTGGTAAGATAAAGGTGACATCAAAGCACCAGTTGCAACAATTAATATTTTCTTTAATTCACCTTTTTTCATACGATTAAGAAAGTGTCCATAAGTGACTGTTGCACTGCAGCCGCAACCACTGCCTCCAGCCATAACAGGCTGTTCTTTTTTATAAATTAAAATACCACAGTCAGTAAACTTTTCATTTGGAATTTTAATACCATGTTTCGTTAAAAGGTCGGTAGCAATATGATGTCCTACTCTTCCCAAATCACCTGTTGCGATAATATCATAATAAGATGGATCCCGATTTAAATCCCTAAAATGCGCTTCAATGGTATCAACTGCTGCGGGAGCCATTGCGCCTCCCATATTAAAAGGGTCTGATAATCCCATATCTATTACCCGACCAATAGTAGCTGATGTAACCCTAGGTCCCTCACCTTGTTGTGTTAATAACGCCGCTCCAGCCCCAGTTACTGTCCATTGAGCTGTAGGGGGTTTTTGGCCTCCATATTCGGTAGGATATCTGAATTGTTTTTCAGCAGCTGCATTATGACTGGATGTTGCAGCTACAACGTTATCACCAAATTTACTATCCACAATCAAAGCTGCAACGGACAATCCTTCCATAGCACTAGAGCACGCTCCAAAAAGTCCTATATAAGGAGCACCAAGGGTACGTGCTGTAAAACTGCTGGAAATAATCTGATTCATTAGGTCTCCACTAAGAAAGAACTGCACGTCTTCTTTTTTCTTTCCTGCTTTACGAATGGCTATTTCACAAGCCTCTTCCAAAAACTTCTTTTCTGCCTTTTCATAACTATCCTGTCCTAACCATATATCCTCATGAAGCATATCAAAATCATCTGCTAAAGCCCCTTTAGCTTCAAAAGGGCCTCCAACTGCAGAGGAAGCAGTAATAACAGGTTTAGAGTCAAAAACCCAGGTTTGATGACCTTGTATCATTTATATTCCCCCTAATGCCTTAATTGTAATTTTTATAAGCGCAACTACAAAAGCAGAAAAAACACCATAAACAATAACCGAACCTGAAAGCTTAAACATGTTTCCACCAACACCTAACACATAGCCTTCACTTCGGTGCTCAATGGCAGCAGAAGCCATCGTATTTGCAAATCCTGTAACAGGTACTGCAGTACCCGCTCCCGCCCATTGCCCGATATGGTCATAAACGCCTAAGCTGGTGAGTAAAACAGAGATTATGATTAAAACTGCTGCCGTAGGGTTGCCGGCTGTCACTTCTGTAAAATTAAAATATTTCACAAACATTAACTGCAAAACCTGGCCTATTGTACAAATAATTCCTCCTACAAAAAATGCTTTAATACAGTTTGTCAAAACAGGCCGTTTCGGCTCTCTAGCCTTGGCAAAAGCTTGATATTGCTGTTGTGTAGGGGTTAACTTCTTATTTTTCTTACTAGACATTTTTATCACCTTCTAACGTAGTAAATAGGGTTCCAAACTTTCCATAACCTTTTTCAGCTTGTCCGCATTATGTGAATACATTATCTTTGCGTATTCATCTTCTGTTTCTAAAGCAAAAGCCATTAAATCAGCTTGAGTTTTTTCAAGATTTGCATAGAGCATTTCCTTTACTTTAGGCTGTGGCACCTGTATTGAATCATCAAAGAGGTCTACGTATAAATCACCTGAAGAATCAACCTGACCGATAAAAACATTATCTAACGATATTCCCATATTTTCCAACTGCATATTAAGCCACTGCCGGTTTAATCCTAAAGTTGAAAGAGGTTCGTTTAGGACATTACCGTCTAATATTACAGTTTGTGTTTCAGATTGAGGTGCAACTTTTTTTCCCAAATCATAAGGTGTAACAGGTTTCTTATCTGATTTTAGCAAGATATTGATATCACCAGTTGATTCCATAACTGCAAATTCGACATCTGCCAAATTGAATATATTCTTTGAACGTAATTCCCTTAAAAGTTCCTCACCCGTAAGTCTCACCTGTGATAAATTTTCTTCCATAACCTTACCCTGTTTGATTAGAATCGTTTCCTTACCATTTATCCAATCATGAACCCATTTGCTTTTTAAAGATAAATAATCCAATGCCAAGGCAAGTATAATCCAAACACCTAACGCAATAAATCCAAAAGTTAAGTTTGTAATAACCCTTACCGAAATGAGAGAAGCAATTATGGCAATTACAATATAGTTAACAAAATGAAAGGGTGTCATTTTTGCCGGATGTTTTTTCCCCATTATTCTGATAGCAATTAAAGATACAATAAATAAAGCTGCAGACCGCAATAATATTTCTATCCAATCTTTCATATTATTCTCCTCACTTAAAAGCCTTTGTATTGTGGTTCTTGAAACTCTAATATTTGTACTCTCTTTTCCAGGTCTCTAATGATGTCAGCTGTTTTTTCTACTGCTTCTTCATATACTAGCTTAGTCTCTTCATTCTGAGTTTGTGTTGCATAAATCTTTAAGGTACTTTGAGCTCCTTTTAACGTAGCCAGCGTCTGTTTTACTTGAGAACTGACTGTCAATCTCTTTCACCTCCTTTTGTCGAAATGTCTACATATATTTTTACAATTAATTGAATAATAATTCATAAAAAAACAAATGGATATATATTACATAAAATACGGCATAGAAAATTCAAAGAATTGATTTGCATAATTTGTTATGTATGTATTTTTTTTAATTACCAATATTAATAGTAAGATACTTGAATTTAAACAGACCAAATTGGTATTTTGAACAGTTAAATACTTTAGCATTCAAGAAAGGAGATATGAATTTGTCTATTATATTTGTTGTAGTTATTCGGTCTTTTATTGCTTTTTTTTCTTTATTAATCCTGGTACGCCTTATGGGTAAACAACAGGTAGCAGAGCTTACATTTTTTGATTATGTGGTGGGCATTACAATAGGATCAATTGCTTCAACCCTCTCCGTTCAGGTGAATCAGAACACCACTGCTACTTTGGCAGGAATGACTGTATGGATTGCACTACCTCTCTTATTGGGTTATCTATGTGTCCACAACGTCTGGATTCGAAAAGTAGTAGAAGGAGAAGCTACTGTAGTAATTGAGAATGGGAAAATCTTAGAAAAGAATTTGAGAAAAATACGTCTTACCATTGACGACCTCATTTCTGAACTGAGGACACAAGGAGTATTTAATATCTCTGATGTTGAATTTGCTTTATTTGAAAGTAATGGTAAGCTTAGTATACAAAAGAAATCACAAAAGCAGCCTCTTACACCTAGCGATTTGAATGTATCAACCCAATATGACGGCTTACCGACAAATTTAATTGAGGATGGAGTTATACTAACGTCTGCTTTGCGCTCTCTAAACCTTTCAAAGGCTTGGTTGCAGTATCAGTTAAATAAACAAAATATTCAGGATATAAATCAGATTTCATTAGCACAATTGGACACAAAAGGAAATTTATATGTAGATTTAAAAGGTGACCAACCTTATTTTATTATTTCTACAACGCAATAATAAAGTGCTTCATTCGAAAAAATGTTAAGATTGTTAAGGAGGTTTATTGATGAGAAAATCTATTTTTTTTATTATTGTACTATACTTATTTTCAACTATTATGTTATATTCCTGTGCTCCTTTAAGAAAGCCACTGGACCGTAGAAGTGAATTTTCCAAACATCTGAAAGCAACAGAAGACTATATTCGAAAAGAAGATTGGACGAATGCAGAAAATAGCTTAAAGCAGGCACAAAAGTCATGGCATAAAGTAAAGCCTATTCTTCAACTGGATATTGATCATGATTATGTAAACGATATTGAAAACAACTTTGATTTGTTAAAGGCATATGTTGAAACTAAAGAAAAACCTGATGCTTTAGCCATTATTTATTTAATTCAAAATAATTGGTCCAATATCGATGCTATGTAAAAGTTTTCTAAAAAATTTTATGGTTGGGAATGAGTCAAAAATCTTTTGGCAGATGCTTTTATACCAATAGCGCCTAACGGTGCTGTAACCAGTATGGATAATACAGCAATTGCCAAAATCACCTCTCCCGATTTCACTCCCAAAGACAATGGAATCGCTCCTATTGCAGCTTGTACAGTTGCTTTTGGCGTATACGATATTACACAGAACAACCGCTCTTTCCAGTTTAAATCTGTACCCAATGTGGATAAAACAACACCCAAACTCCGTCCAATAAGTCCAATAAATATAATCATCAATCCTTTTACTCCTGCATCAAATGCAACACTAATATTAACCTGTGCCCCTACCAATACAAATAATAAAATTTCTGCAAAAATCCATATTTTATTAAACTTCGCTGCCAATCTCTTTGCCACTTTGGGTCTTTTTTCAAGTATTATAAATCCAATCGCCATAACCCCTAACAAGCCTGCAATTTCAATTTTATTTTTAAGTATATTTTCCAAAGCCGTAAGCATGATTGCCGAGCCAAGAATGAAAAGCACTTTTTTAGTATCTCGAATATGATATTTTCTAAAGATTCTTACCATTGCCAAACCAATCATAAATCCTATCACTATTCCTAATATAATAGATATAGGTATCGTCAATATTTGTATCCCTATATTTACATGGCTGCCACTATACAACCCTAAAAAAGTAGTAAAAATGGTGATTGCAAATACATCATCTATGGAAGACCCTGCTAATATCAGCGTTGGGATTCCCTTATCGGTTCCAACTCCTTTTTCAGTAAACTCAAGCATCTGCGGAACAACAACAGCAGGTGAAACTGCTGCAATAATAAATCCTAATATTCCTCCCTCTATAAAAGAAAATCCTAAAATTATAGTTGATATAAATGTAATTGTAAATCCTTCTATTAAACCGGGAATACAACTTAACTTTATTGCTGTACTTCCAACCTTGGTCAAATCGTCTCTACTAATTCCCAAACCTGCCCGAAGTAAAATAATAATTAGTGCAATTTGTCTAAAATCAGCAGATACCTTCAAAAGATTTGGATCAAGCCAATTAAATACATAAGGACCTATGACCACGCCGAGAATTAGCATTCCCAGAAGCCCCGGCATTTTTAACTTGGTAAAAAGAGTATTGGCCAATAAGCCTAATAGCACGATCATTGCTAAACTTGTTGCCATATCATCATCTCCGTTAACAAATTGATAATTATATCTTATTATCCACAACTTCTACGCAAACTATTTTCTTAACAAAAACAAAAACCCCTACCGATAGTAATGTCACATTATTATCAGTAGGAGTCATTAGCATTTCTGCGGTTAAAGGCGAACCCCATCACCTTACTCGATTATAGCATAAGTTTATTCAACTTGCCAATCTAATTTTTTACTTTTGTGCATAAATACCTTCATCAGCTACTGCCATCAATTTCAAATCCTTCCCTCGGAGTAAGTACTACTCAATCATTCTAATTATCTTCACACTTCCATATGGACAAACACCCACACAAATGCCACATATTAAATCACCTAACTGTTTTTTATAATGCAATAAATGCTTGTAACATGCTTTGGCATCATAAAGCTCTTTACGTTTTATTCCAAGACTCCATTTTGTTCCCTTAATTGCATTTGCCGGGCAGGCCTTTACACATACCTGACACTCTCCACATTCGCTTGTTCTAGTTGGCTGGCCTGCTTCTATCGGTGCATTAGTAAAAACCGTAGCAAATCTAATACGGGGCCCAAAATCTTTTGTTATTAACAAGTCACTACGTCCAATCCATCCTAGTCCACTTAACACGGCAATTGCTTTATGTGGAAATCTACCCTGTAAAGAATGATAGTCTTCTATAAAAGATGCTGGTATTCTGAGCGCCTTATATCCATGGCTTGTTAAGAACGTAGCTACTTTTTCTGAAATATTATCAAGTTGTTTATTAACCTCTGTGTAGTGCACTTCATATTCTTTTATCGGTCCATTTATAACTTTATCCATAATTTGATCGGATAATCTAACACCAATTGACAAAGCCCTTGGATAGATTGAAATAATATCATTATATTCACTAGTATAATTTTTTATATATGCAGTATCAGCTACTCCAACAATTGAAGCACCTTGTTCCAAAATAAATGTTTCCATACCGTGATTGGATAATTCTTGCTGTATATCACTCACTTCTTTCGTCCCCCATCAATTAGTTTTTCATCTTAACCTCCATTCCGCCGCTACCGCTGGCGGCACAAATAGTAATGAAAAAATAGTGTGCGGCTTTCACTATTTTGATATAATTATCTTAA
>JASGMB010000104.1 GCA_030156665.1 Clostridiales bacterium | reverse complement strand
GGTGGTCTTGTTGTCATGCCTTTGATTAACGTCAGGAGTCTAAAAAAATTTCTCAAAATTTTTCTTAAAAACTCTTGACTTTAATTAGCTGGTCTTTTACCTATACGGTATCCCCTGAAGCAGGACTCTCATTATTGATAGGAATATTTGCCGGTGGTATTTATGGAGGTTCTGTATCGGCCATTTTATTAAAAACACCGGGTACGCCGGCAGCAGGAGCAACTTTACTAGACGGGTATCCTTTAGCTCAGCGTGGAAATGCCGGGAAAGCATTGACTGTAGCTACCATTTCCTCTGCTTTAGGCGGTTTAATAGGAGCAATAACATTAACTTTCTTGGCGCCGCAAATTGCAAAAGTAGCCTTATTGTTTGGACCGCCCGAGTATGTTTTATTAGCCATTTATGGTTTAACGATGATTTCATATGTATCGGGTAAATCATTAATAAAAGGTTATTTTTCCGGGTTGTTTGGACTGCTGATTGCAACAATAGGGTTAGATCCTATTAATGGATTTCCCAGATTTACTTTTGGTAGTCTAAATCTCTTAAATGGAATAGCTCTTTTGCCGGTATTAATCGGTCTATTTGCAATTTCACAGGCACTAGAAAGTACAGAAACATTTGATGAGAAAAATACTACCCAAGCTACTATTAAAAAATTAGGCATTAGTCTTAAAGAATTTATTCATATTTTGCCTACAATTATTAAATCATCTTTTATCGGAACTTTTGTCGGTGCCATTCCAGGGACAGGGACAGATATAGCAGCATTTTTATCTTATGGAGAGGCAAAAAGGTCTTCTAAAAATCCTGAGAAGTTTGGAACAGGGGTGATTGAAGGAGTGGCTGCACCGGAAGCAGGGAACAATGGCTGTGTAAATGGAGCATTAATACCTATGTTTACCTTAGGAATTCCGGGTGAAGCGGCAACAGCAGTCATATTGGGTGGCTTAATGGTTTTGGGATTGCAGCCCGGGCCATTGCTATTTAAAGATAATCCACAAATTATATACACAGTATTTGCAAGTACAATTACATCCAATCTTATCATGTTGGTACTAGGAATCCTGGGAGCTAGAATCTTTGCAAAAATTTTATCACTACCTAAAAATATCATTACAACATTGATTTTTGTTTTTGCCATTGTAGGCTCTTATTCTATGAGAAATAATGTATTCGATATATGGACGACAATCATATTTGGGGTTTTAGGATATTTTATGTCAAAGGCAGAATATCCAATTCCTCCGGTTTTATTGGGTATGATTTTAGGACCAATGGTTGAGTCTAATCTCGGTCGTACCCTTTTAATCTCCGAAGGAAGTTATGCAATATTTTTTCAAAGGCCTATTTCCTTATTTTTCATTGTGATCATTGTTTTCACAGTTATTTCGTCTGTTAGAAAAAAAGATAAAGGTGAAAATCCAGTATTGCAAATCAATGAACATTCAGAAGAATTGCGGGATTCGGAAAACGGAATTTAGCAGAATTTTATTATACTATATACTAGCCGATATACAAACATACTATGCGAATTTCAACTCCACAAAAGATAATTTCTTAAAAATATAAGGAAATATCCTCGGGAGTTGGTATTTATAAAAATTAATTAATAAAAGAATTAAAAATAGGAGGAGAAGGAATATGAACAAATTTGGAAGAGTGTTATTACCATTAATTACACCTTTTGATGAAAAGGAGGAAGTGAATTATCAAGCCTTTGAAGAACTAATTCATTATGTGATTGACAAAGATTATTGTGATACATTGATTATTACTGGGACTACAGGAGAATTTAATACATTGACTTTTGATGAAAAAGTGAAACTTTATCAAACAGCAGTAAAAGTAGTAAATGGTAGAAAACCTATCATTGCGGGAACCGGTTGTGCATCTACAAAGGAAACAATTGCATTAACAAAAGCGGCTGCAGATATCGGAATCGACACTTGTATGATTGTCGCTCCATATTACTGTAAACCTACACAAGAAGCTATCTATGAGCACTATATGGAGATTGCAAACAATACAGATATAAATATTCTATTATACAATATTCCAATCTTTACAGGCGTAAACATTGACCCGAAAATTGTAGGAAAATTAGCAGAAAACAAAAAGTTTATCGGCATTAAAGATGAAGCCGGTATTAATCCTTTCCAAGTGACCGACTATTACTTTGCTACAAACGATGCAAATCCGAACTTCTTGATTTTTAACGGTGATGATTTAATGTTAATGCCGACTATCTCGCAAAATGCAATTGGTATCGTTAGTGGTGGTGCCCACTTAGTAGGAGATAAAATTAAGAACGTATTTGTAAAATACTATGACGGAAAAGTAGAAGAAGCACTTAATATTTACAGAGAAATATTCCCGTTATTTAGAGTATGTGGTATAAACGGAAGAATTCACCCGAATCCAATGTTAAGAGCAGCAATAGAAGTTGTAACCGGTATTAAAGTAGGCAAACCGAGAAGACCGTTAAATGGTATTACAACATCGGAAAAAGAAGCATTAATGAATGTATTAAAAGAATTAAAGTTAGTCTAAATATAGAATAACACTGTGATATAAGTGAATCAAGTAATAAAACGTTAAGCTTACATAATGAAAGTATATCTGCAAGATATACTTTCTGACTTCAAGAAAATCTACCTAAATCATATTCGAACGAAGTGAGATAAATTCGTCGAAGACGATTTTTTTATTAATCGAAAAACTTGGTATAAGCTAATTCAGTGACTTTAACCTTTAATTCAGGAGTTATATCTTTATTAATCTTTGAGTCATCATTTTTATTAAAATCAAATATTAAAATCATTTCATCTTCTACCTCAAACTCCCCTATAAGTTTTTTATCGCTTGTTCTCACCTTAAATTACTTTATATTTAGATTAATATTTTAGACGAAAAATACCTTAATAAGTTCCAAGGTAATGATATCCAGTTTATCTTTTTCAATGGTCCTATTTGTGGATTATTGTATACAAGCATTAGTGTATATTGGAATTTAAGTATATTTTTAAAAAATTTTTAAATTTTATGGTATGCATAATAATATGTATGTAGGTAGATATTTGAGACAATTGTAATTAGCTTTGTAAGGAAGTGTATCAAGTATGTTAAAGAAAGGCAATAGCGATTTTATAGAAATTTTCTCTAGAATATGTTGGATTCTTTCAGGAAGCTTACTATATGCAGTTGCCATTAATGCTTTTATTGCTCCTCATAAGCTTTTAAGCGGTGGTGTAGCAGGAATTGCATTACTGCTGCAATACGGACTTAAAATTCCTTCAGGTTATTGGGTACTGGCGTTGAATATTCCCATTTTTATTGTAGGCTTAAGAAAAATAGATAAGGATTTTCATTTTTTTAGTATAATTGGAATGTTTTCTATGTCCGCTTTTCTCATCATGACAAAAGATATCGGGCTGCTGCTGAAAGTAGATGATCTGGTGATTTCAACATTGTTTGGGGCGGTCATTAGTGGATTGGGAATGGGGATGATCTTTAGAAATAAGGCTTCTCAGGGAGGTACAGACATCATTGCAGTTATTATTAAAAAAATGAATGGTGCAAAGATTTCTACGTTGTACTTTATATTAAATGGTACTATTGTGTTAATGGGAATCTTTGTTACTAATTTAGAGCTAACTTTGTATACCGTTACACTGATGTATATTAAATCTTTGGTAATTGATAAAGTCATACAGGGATTCGATCAAAAGAAAATGGTCCTTGTGGTTACTTCCAAAGCAGAAGAAGTTTCAAAAGCCATTATGGAAGACATAGGTCGTGGAACTACTTTTTTATATGGAGAAGGTGCCTATACGGGGATAAAGAAAAAAATCATCTATTGTATTATTACATCCAGAGAGCTTTTGAGGGCTAAAAAAATTATTGAAAACATTGATTCTACGGCATTTGTTTCTGTAGCTGATGCATCGGAAGCTCAAGGAAATGGTTTTTTAAGACCAGCAATATAAGCGATATAAAAATAGTTTTCCTAATATGTATAATAAGGATGGAGCTAGTACTAGTTTCATCCTTGTTTGTATATACTGATAATAAATAAAAGGACAATCTTTAATAGTCCTACTATTTACCAAATCAACACGCGCAATGGTTGGGAAACTTCAGTTCATTATCTTAAAATTTGAGCAAATAGGAGGGGGTATTTTGCAAATCACAGATTTTTTGCCGGTTGATATCATAAAAAAAGCTTATAAAGAGTAGTGGACACGAGGTAAGCATTACCAATGCGTTAGGGATTACTATTGTCAGTACAAACAGTCAAAAAGTAAATGTATGTCATGAAGCTGCTATTCTTCGGTTAATAATAAAAAAGTAATTGAACAAACAGATACTCACCATCATTTATACGATCATTTTAGTTTTACCATAGCATATCCTTACTAATCAAGTTTATTGTGATTATAAAAAGTTTTGTAACCCAGAGTAATCTAAGTTAACAATCTAAGTTAACTATATTTTATATTTTGCACTTGAGAAAATATGTGAATCCATGTTAAATGACTTAAAAAGCAATAAAATTTTTCTTTTTATGTTGCATTTGGCAATGTATATTTCAGTCTAAATTTACTAAAAAATTTTTAAATAAAATTATTGACACTGTATCATAAACTTTGTATAATATTTTTCGTTGTTGTAAGATATTAATAATTTGGCCCGGTAGTTCAGTTGGTTAGAATGCCAGCCTGTCACGCTGGAGGTCGAGGGTTCGAGCCCCTTCCGGGTCGCCATTTTAAACGTTGAAAATTCCACCCGAAAGGGTGTTTTTTTGTTTTTAAAATTTATCCTTCATAACAGTCGGTAGCCGGATTTTAGTTTATCCATTTTACCATTTCTCAAAATTGATATTCTTTAAATAAAAATCATTGGATAAAGAGAAAATGAAAGAAAAATAAAGTTATAGTTATATATTAAGAGAAAATGGTTAATAATAAGGGAAAATAATCAATATTAATATTTGCTATGAAAAAATAGTTTTTATATATTATTAGTGTGATTAGCACTCACATTAAGTGAGTGCTAACAGATAACTGTAAGGTAGTTAGAAGAAAGCTAACTACTTATAAATGTTTAGTTTGTTAACAAAAATCTCATCAACCATACTATTAAATTTTATTTAAGGAGGTATACACATGAATATTAAACCTTTAGCAGACAGAGTAGTTATTAAAATGCTTGAGAGTGAAGAAACAACAAAAAGCGGTATTGTATTACCAGGTACGGCAAAAGAAAAACCACAAGTAGCGGAAGTTGTAGCTGTAGGTCCAGGTGGTGTTGTAGATGGAAAAGAAATTAAAATGGAAGTTGCAGTAGGTGATAAGGTAATCATTAGCAAATATGCTGGAACAGAAGTAAAAATTGATGGTAATGAGTACACTATTTTGAGACAAAGCGATATTCTCGCTAAAGTTGAATAAAACTTTTAACTAAAAAGAATTTTGAATATAAAAAATCATGTAATGAGAAAAATTCTTTAATAGTACAGCACATTTTTGCTGATAGTGAAAATTTACTTAAAAATTTGAGGGAGGGTAATACATAATGGCAAAAGATATTTTATTTGGTGAAGAAGCTAGACGTGCTCTTGAGAGAGGCGTCAATCAATTGGCAGATACAGTAAAAATTACATTAGGACCAAAAGGAAGAAATGTGGTTCTTGATAAAAAATTTGGTGCACCATTAATTACAAACGATGGTGTAACTATTGCAAAAGAGATTGAGCTAGAAGACGCGTTTGAAAATATGGGTGCACAGCTTGTAAAAGAAGTTGCAACCAAGACAAATGATGTAGCAGGGGATGGTACCACTACAGCTACACTTTTAGCACAAGCGCTTATTAGAGAAGGTTTAAAGAATGTAGCTGCTGGTGCTAACCCAATGATTTTAAGAAAAGGAATTGCAAAAGCAGTTGATGCAGCTGTTGAAGCAATCAAAGCAAATAGCCAAAAAATCAAAGGTAAAGAAGATATTGCAAGAGTTGCGGCTATCTCTGCTGCTGATGAAACCATCGGTCAATTGATTGCTGATGCAATGGAAAAGGTCACAAACGATGGTGTTATTACTGTTGAAGAATCTAAAACAGCAGAAACTTATTCTGAAGTTGTAGAAGGTATGCAGTTTGATAGAGGATATGTTTCTCCATATATGGTAACCGATACTGAAAAAATGGAAGCTATCATTGATGATGCATATATCTTGATCACTGATAAGAAAATCAGTAATATCCAAGATATTCTTCCTATTCTTGAGCAAATTGTTCAACAAGGTAAAAAACTTGTTATCATTGCTGAAGATATTGAAGGAGAAGCACTTGCTACACTAGTAGTAAACAAATTAAGAGGAACGTTTACTTGTGTAGCTGTAAAGGCTCCTGGATTCGGTGACAGAAGAAAAGCAATGCTTCAAGATATTGCTATTTTAACCGGTGGAGAGGTAATTTCTGAAGAATTGGGATTAGACCTTAAAGAAACTACTATTGCTCAGCTTGGTAGAGCAAGACAGGTTAAAGTACAAAAAGAAAATACTATCATTGTTGACGGTGCGGGCGACCAAGAAGAAATTAAGAACAGAGTTGCACAAATTAAAGCTCAAATCGAAGAAACTACTTCTGAATTTGATAGAGAAAAATTACAAGAAAGACTTGCTAAGTTATCCGGCGGTGTAGCTGTGATTAAAGTTGGTGCAGCTACTGAAACTGAAATGAAAGAAAAGAAATTAAGAATTGAAGACGCATTAGCGGCTACAAGAGCTGCTGTTGAAGAAGGTATTGTAGCTGGCGGTGGTACAGCATACATTAATGCATTAGCAAGTGTTGAAAAAGTTCTTGACTCTGTAGAAGGTGATGAAAAGACAGGTGTGAAAATCGTTCTTAAAGCACTTGAAGAACCTGTAAAACAAATTGCTGCAAATGCAGGTTTAGAAGGTTCTGTAATTGTAGATAAAATTAAGAACAGCGATATTGGTATAGGCTTCAATGCGTTAACCGAGCAGTATATTAATATGATTGATGCAGGTATTGTAGACCCAACCAAGGTTACTCGTTCTGCATTACAAAATGCTGCAAGTGTAGCTGCTATGGTACTGACAACTGAAAGTGTGGTAGCAGACAAACCAGAAAAAGAAAATCCAATGGCAGCAGGTGGCGGAATGCCAGGCGGCGGAATGGGAATGTATTAATCCCGAGCGGGTAGTGAATAGTGGGTGGTAGGTAGTGCCACCACTCTCTAGTACTACCATTTATATAAAAAAGAACTCTCGACAAATTGAGATCGGGAGTTCTTTTTGTTTAGCCTGTTTAAGTTTTAAAGAATAATATTTTAGACAGTTGTTTTATAATTTTGCAAGTTTAGCCAAAACTATTGCAGATAATGTACTTATTGTATTATAATAAATAAAATAGCATGCATATGTAAAAAAATTCAAAATGCATATGCACTGTTTGTACTGCATAATGCTAATATATTAAAAAAGGAGGATAATGTGTATGTCAAAAGAAAGAGGCCAATGGGGAACCAAGCTTGGTTTTATTTTGGCAGCTGTGGGATCTGCAGTAGGACTGGGAAATATTTGGAGATACCCATATGTGGCGTATGAAAATGGTGGTGGCGCATTCCTAATTCCTTACTTTTTCGCTTTATTTACTGCAGGTATTCCGTTGATGGTTCTTGAGTACAGTATAGGGCACAAATTTAGAGGTTCTACCCCAATGGCTCTAGCAAGAGCTAATAAAAAGTGGGAATGGCTGGGTTGGTGGCCAAGTATTAATTCAATTATTATATTAATGTATTATTCTATGATTTTAGGATGGGCATTAAACTATTTCTTTCTCGCTTTTAGTAGGGGATGGGGGGATGACCCGAATGGATTCTTTTTTGGTCAATTCTTAGGTCTTACCGATAGTCCGTGGAATCTGGGTGAGATGCATTGGTATATCTTAGTTGCAATGGCATTTATCTGGTTTATGAACTGGTATGTATGTTATAAAGGTATTTCAGCAGGAATTGAAAAGTTTAACAAGATTGTTCTACCGACGCTTTTGGTGATTATGGTTATTATCGTCATTAGAGGTCTAACTTTACCGGGTGCAGTACAGGGATTGGAAACACTTTTACATCCTAATTGGGAAAAAGTATTGGATTACAAGGTATGGATTGCAGCTTATGGACAAATTTTCTTCTCTTTAAGTATTGCATTGGGCGTAATGATGACATATGCAAGTTATTTACCTAAGAAAACAGATATTGTAAACAGTGCGTTTATGACAGCGTTAGCAAACTCCGGTTTTGAGTTTCTGGCGGCTTTAGGTGTATTCAGTATATTAGGTTACATGGCAAATGTACAAAATGTGCCTGTATCAGAGGTTGTAAAAGGTAGTATTGGTTTGGCATTCGTTGTGTTCCCACAAGGTATGAACATGATGCCTGGTATTTTTAAGGTATTATTAGGTGTGTTATTCTTTGGAGGTCTTGTATTTGCTGGATTGACATCCAGTGTATCTATGGTTGAAGCTTTCTCATCACCAATAATTGATAAGTTTGGTATAAGCCGTAAGAAAATTGTCACAACCATTGCAATTGTTGGTTTTGTGATTAGTTCCGTATTTGCAACCGGAGCAGGACTATATTTCCTTGATATTATTGACAACTTTATTAATTCCTTTGGTCTTGTTGGCGTGGGGCTTATGGAAGCAATTATTATCGGCTGGTTCTTCGGTACTCATAAGGTTAGAGAGCATGTTAACCCTATTTCTCACTATCCTCTAGGCAGATGGTGGGATGTTACTGTTAAGTACATTACACCGGCAGTGTTGATTTATATGTTAACCAACAACATTATTGGAAATATTGTTAAACCATATGGTGATTATCCTATAAGTGCAGTTGTTATTCTTGGTTGGTGTGTTGTGGCAGTTACAATTACTGCAGCAGTTATTATAGCTTCAAAGCGATGGCCCGAAAAAACTCTCACTGATTATGAAGATTAATAAGTGGCGTAAATTAACCTTTGGAGGTGAAATAACATGTCAGCCACAGCGATATTTTTCTTACTATTTGGAGCAATTGTTTTATGGGGAGGTTTTGCTTTAGCCCTTTCGATAGAATTGAGAAATAAATAGCGATTTGACAAAAAACCCGGACATTTGTCCGGGTTTTTTGATGTGCAGGACACTATGCTTGCATGATTTCCTGTGCATGAGAAGTGCAGAGGGGATTTCTCTTTCCCAGTTTTATGCTTTGTTAGAAATTTTAAAGCTTCTTCAGAATGCTTCTTTCAGAATATTCGATAAACTAATAATCTTGCCAATAGATTAGGTAGTGTCAAATGTTCTATGAAAACTTAATATTGTAAATCCATATTTAACAAAATTTATAAATGCAGAGATTGATCCACATGACGAACTGCTGAAAT
>JASGMB010000103.1 GCA_030156665.1 Clostridiales bacterium | reverse complement strand
TCGGTCATTTAACTGTTCCTTTAAGCTTTTACCTTCTGTCTCTACCTCAGCTGCTTTATTAAGCCACTGCTGCCTTTCTTGTGTAAGCCGCTCGATATTCCGTCTTATATTTTCTATTGTATTCTGTAATTTTTCAATCAGTTTTTGTTTTTTTTCTATTTCTCTATCGTTTTGATTTATTTGTTCCAGTTTACTGCTAAAGCTTTGAATCTCTAACTTTTCTAAAGAAGCTCTATAAGCTTTGGATTTTTCCTCAAACCTTTTCACAGCCTGATGGAGCACCTCTTTTTGCTGAACCAGATTGGCCTTATTGACTTCAAGTTCAGCTTTCTTGACACTTTCATCAATTTTTTGTTTTGATAATATCTGTTCCTGCTGTGTGATATCTTTTTTGATTTCTTCCAAAATTTTTTCCCACTGTTCTATCGCCTTTAGCTTCTTTTCATTCTCATGTTTAATGTGCACCAAAGCTTGCGCTATTTGCTCCAACTTCATTTCCTGCATATCTTTAGGGAGTTTTCCCATTAGTCGGTTATATTCATCTTGTTTGACCAATAACTCATTTTTTAACTGAACAGACTGATTCTCCAATGTTTTTAACTGCTCATGCAGCTTGATGCAATTGTTCTCAACCAATCTACAATTCTTTTCTGTTTCTTGCAATTGTTCTTCAGTTTTCTTCAAATGCTGCTCCATTTCCACTATTTGTTCCTGCTGTATTTCACTGGCTGGACTAGGATGGTGCACGGCGCCGCAAACAGGACAGGGTGTCCCCTCTTTTAAACCTTTTGCCAGCCGGTAAGCAGCATTTTGGACACTCTGGTTTTGTAGTTGTTTTGCTTTTTCTCTATATGTATTAAGCAGGTCCACCAAATTCGCCTTTTTTTGTTCGGCGGTCTTATATTTCTCCTGATACAATCGGATATCTTTTTTTACAGCAGTAAGTTTTACATTGAGGGCGTCCTGATCTGCCTTTTTTAGCTTTAATGCCTCCCATACCGCTTTTAAATCATGATAAGTTCTTTCACTTTCCATGAGCTTGTTTCTATCTTCCGGCTTTAAATTTTCATGCTTTTGCAATTGTACTCTTAATGTGTCCAGCATATTCTGTGACTGCTGCCGATGTTCAGAAGCTTTTTTTAACTCTCCATCTAATACCGCAATCTTATCAGACAATTCATTATACTTTTGCTGATGATTTCCCAAGTCTTTCTTTGTCTGATTTAATTCTTCTTCTAATTTTACCCCTGCTTGCACCTGTTTGCGATAATCGATATCTACGCGCAGCTTTTCGATGTATTGTTTATACTGCACCACATTTTGATGGTTGTTTTCCATCTCTCGCTTTTTTGCTGCTATTTCTCCATCTTTTTTCATCGCTTCCCGGCTAAATTCCGCATAGCTATCCCGCAGCCCTTTCAGTTTTTCTTCAATGATTGATATTTCTTGTTTGATTTCTAATGCGCTGTTTAATTTCCCTTTTTGTTCTATCATAGCAGGAATATCTTTTTCGTTTTTTTCAACCACCTTATCATATTCCGATTGTATTTTATTTAGTTGTTTTTCTAGTTCAGGTAATAACTTATCTACAGCATCCAATTGTGTTTCGGTATCCGCTAGATTTTTATCCATCTTTCTGTATTGATGAATAATATCCACCAATCCTTCCGCCCGAACAGCTTTTTCATATAATTCTTTTTTTTCGTTGATGTCGGTTAAACGCAGTCGATGTTCTTCTTCCTGTTTTATAATATCATGAAGCTCATTGACAAGATCCCAGATCTCTTTTGCTTGCGTATATTGCATTTCTGCCAGTTTGAGCTCATTACTAACCTTTTCCTTAGCCTCCCAGGCTGCTTTCATTTGACTTTCCGATTCTATTAATGCCCGCTCCGATATATCTCCCAATGCAGACATCGCGCCCTCTATATGGGCCAATCTGTTCCTGACCGCAGCCAGCCTTTTATTGACTTTATCGGTTAATTTTCGTCCGTAATCTTCCAGATAAAAAATTCGCTCCATCATATCCCTTTTTTTGGACTTATCTAAAAGTAGAAATTCCTGGAATTTATTCTGAGGCAGCACCACCGAACGAGTAAAATCGTTAAGCTCAAGTCCTATAAGTGCTATTACCTTTTCTGTCACTTCAACAGGCTTGTCCGCCATGATAATTTCTCCATCGGGTGTAATTTCAAAGAGTCTGGCCATTTTTGCTTCAGCTAAATTTTGTGCATCTTTTTTCTTCCGGTATAGTCTTTCCACCCGATAAGTCTTTCGGACATTTTCCTTTAATAAATCAAATTCAAAGGAAACTTTAACACTTTTTGCATCACTATTGATAATGCCCTGTGTGCCACGATTGGCACGCTGCACGTTGCCATAAAGACCCAAAGTAATCGCATCCAATATAGTAGACTTACCACTTCCTGTGGGGCCGAAAATGCCAAATAATCCGGTTTCGCCCAACTTGTCAAAATCTATTTCCTGTAACTCTTTAAAGCTCTGCAAACCTTCTATTTTAAGATATCTTGGCCTCATCTTTATCATCTCCTTGTGGATTGGTTTGGCGTTTGGAAGCAGGAGGCGGAAGAAATTGTTCATCCATATCTGCCATCAACTCTGTTTCTTCACTTTCTTCTTCATAAATAACACTGAGAAAAGTATTCATGAGTTCTTCCGAAACTTCCATCCCCACTCTATATTTATAATATTCTTGAAACAACACATCAATACTTTTTGTTTCCCTATTTTCATATCCTTCTATTTCTCTATCTTCTGCCGTTAACTTTGGTCGAATATTAATAATCCCCGGATTTAACTGTCTAAGTTGTTTTTGCTCTTCCATCGTTAATATTCTATCGGTATAAATCTCGAGATCTATCCACGCATTAGCATCTCTCCCTTCTTCACACCATTGAAACGCCTGTTGAATGCCGTTTTTTGCTACCCATCTTACCAAAGGCTTACCGCTGTTTAAATATATTTTTTTTATATTTGCTTCGCTGTCGGCCACTGCATCTATGACATATACCACTTTGCTGTAACCTGTCTCCGAAAAGCTATAGGCAAGGGGTGAGCCGGAATAATACGTGGGAGATGGAGCATATTTTACCTGCTGGGGCCTGTGCAAATGACCGAGTGCTATGTAGTGTGCATTACCAGGAAGTACTGCCGGGTCCACCGTCATTGCTCCGCCCACTTGTAACGTTCTTTCCGATTCTGAAGTTTCTCCACCTTTTATAAAAATATGACTGATGACAAGATTGACAGTATCTTTTCTAAACTTTTGGCTGAGGTTTGCCAATATTGTCCCTATTTTATCTGAATAGGCCTGCTGCTGTTTCTCTTCATCTATCTCCGAGGATACCATTTGTTCCAATCTGGATTCAGAAGGATAGGGTAACGTAATGATTACCGCATGGTCCTTACAACCCTCTATGTTAAGCTCCAGCCATCCCTGTCCTGAATCTACAATTTGGATGTTATTATTTTTTATCCCATAGGTACCTGCATCACTGCCGGGATATCCCAGTAAAACGATACCGTTTTTATATGCCAGAGGACTTGCTGCACAAAGTCTCTCCGGACTATCGTGATTACCGGCAATAACCACCACTCCTCTTTTGCCTTTATCGTTTAATCTGTCTACCGCCTCATAGAATAGCTCTTCTGCTGCTGACGACGGATTATATGTATCAAATATATCCCCTGCAATCAGTACAAGATCTATATTTTCTTGTTCAACAATATTACAAAGTTCGTCAATAAATTCTTTTTGTTCATTTATTCTATTAATGTGTTCAAGAAATTTCCCCAGATGCCAATCGGATGTATGAAGTATTTTCACTGTCATCCCTCCAGATTCCAATTAAGAATTAAGCATGAAAAATTGTACTTTTTATAGCGCAACACATTGTATAGTATATAGCTTTACCATACCACATATATCCATACATCGCAAGATGGCAAGTATAAACAGGGTGCATTTAATGGTAAAACAAGTAAAATTGATGTTTACATTAAAATTCAGAGGGTATATATTATAATAGGATTATTAAATTCACGAAATTCACGCATTGTGCTAATTCAAAAATATTGTGACAGGAGCATAGCTTTTAAAATTTATTATTTACCTTTAACTGAAAGGTTGATTGCTCATGAACCAAAGAAAAAAATTATCACAGCAAATTGCTGCCATGCAGTATCAACTCAATCATTTATTGAACACAGAAGACCCTTTGTCTGATCAAGTATTGCAATTAAGTAAGGAACTGGATAAATTAATAGTAACATTCCAAAAAACAGACAACAAAAATGATAAGGAGTGAGAAGCAGAGTCTCTCTGCTCCTCACTCCTTACTAACTTTAATATGCTATTGTCTCTCCATTCCAAAATAGATAAATATACTTTTCTTTCACGCTTTTGCCGGTGATTTTTTCCAATGCCTTTGCATAATAGTCTATCTGTATTCTATATTTGTCCTTGATTAAATTTGTAGTCCCATTTGCTGCATAATCAGTTTTATAGTCTATTAAAACAAGTTCTCCCCATTCCTCAAAATAACAGTCAATAATCCCTTGAATGAGGATAGTATCACCTCTGTAGAGATCTTGATCCAACTCTCTATATAATGCTGCACATTCAAGCTCAATATTAAATGGGACTTCCCTCTTCACACCATTGATATGGTTTGATTGATATGTTTTGAGCAACCTTATTCCCAAATCGGAGTCAAAGAAAGATTTTACTTTATACAGATTTACTGACTTTGCCTGCTGCTCTGTCAGTAATTCATTGGCTACCATAGCACCAATCTGCAGCTCTATATCTTTCACTGTTGTAACCCTGTCCAAATCCAGGTGCTGCATGACAAAATGCAATATGGTACCTTTCTCTGCTGCTGTTAATCCCTTCGTCTCTTCTAAAAACATAGGCCTTTTAACAAGCGTCGGCACAAAGACGGGTACAGCATATTCATCAGAAAATTCAGTATTAAAATGTCTTTTTAATTCAGTTACAGACATTTTGGTAGGAAGTTTTGCCGACATCTGATAAGGATATCCCCATTCCAACCTCCTTT
The DNA here is from genome assembly GCA_030156665.1 of Clostridiales bacterium. Taxonomy (GTDB): domain Bacteria; phylum Bacillota; class Clostridia; order SK-Y3; family SK-Y3; genus JASGMB01. The sequence goes on along the minus strand of JASGMB010000103.1, from coordinate 1,753 downwards.
GGATGTCCTGTACATATTCACTATTTACCGTTTCTGCGTCTAACGCTTCAATTTCACGTAAAAAATCCTGCTCTTTTTGCTCCGCTTCTCTTGTGCTATTAGATATATCTTTTTTAGTCCATAATTTTATCTGCCATAAAGTATCCTCACCGGTAGAAGTATCTTTTGTGACTGGGGATATTTTCCCTAAAATACTCGAATATTGCTGCTCCCATCCACCTATCTGCCTCAACAAGGTACAGTCTTTATGTCTTATAAGCGCGGCACCAATCCAGTCCAGATAATTTTTCCCCCTCAATATCTCATACGCAGGCAATCTTTCATCGTCTATTTCCAAACTACTGCACCATCGTTTTATAGTCTTATCCAAATCCCTCACTGCTCCGGTAATGATTAATTTTTCCTTTGCACGTGTAAACGCAACATATAACACCCTCATTTCTTCGGACAGGCTTTCGGTTTTGATTTTAAACTTTAAGGCCTGCTTGGCAGCAGTGGAATAAAAGATTCTCCTTTTATGGTCCACAAAATCGGGTCCGAACCCTAAGTCCTGGTGTAGTAATATTTTTTTATTCATATCCTGCAAGTTAAAACCTTTGCCCGTTCCTGAAACAAAAACTACCGGAAACTCTAATCCCTTACTTTTATGTATACTCATAATTCTTACTACATTTTCATTTTCCCCAAGTATTTTGGCACTGCCCATATCCCCTTGGTTGCTTTTTAACTTATTGATAAAGTGAATAAAATTAAATAATCCTTTATAACTGGTTGCTTCATACTGTCTTGCTCTTTCAAAAAGGATTCTTAAATTCGCCTGCCGCTGTGTTCCTCCAGGCATTGCACCAACAAAGCTGAAGTAACCCGTGTCGGAATATAGGTACCATATTAACTCATCGGTAGACATATACGACGCTTTCTTTCTCCATCTATCTAAATTGTTCAAAAATTTTGTACACTTATTTGCCGTTTCACTATTCTCCTCTGCAGCCAGTTTTTTCATCGCTTCATACAGGGAGCTTTCTCTATCCACCAGCCGGATATCAATAAGTTCTTCCGGCGTAAAAGAAACAATAGGCGAACGTAATACCGAAAGCAGTGGAATATCCTGCATAGGATTATCAATAATCTGTAGAAGAGATATAACGGTTTGCACTTCTATTGTTTTAAAATATCCGGTTCCCGTATCCGCATAGGCAGGTATCCCCTGAGCACCTAACTCTTCCATAAAAATATCTGCCCAATTCCTGGTCGCACGCAACAGAATGACAATATCTTTATATTGCACCGGTCTGTATGTTTTTAATTGTTTGTCGTAAACTTTAAAAACTTTTTCCGATTCATCTGGCAGCATCAGCTCTTTAATTCTTTTTACCACTATTCTCGCTTCTGCTTGAATAATATCTAATTCTTCCTCTTCATCAGATATCCATTCGTCCGACTCCGAATCCTCAACAAAATTTTCAGTTTTTTTAGATGCGTATGCTGCACTATCCGTTGCTTCACTTTCATCATCCTTCATGACCAGCAAATGGAGTTCTACTGCTCCTCCGCTATATCCATCCGAGTCTCCCAGCACATCATACTTTGCTCCTAAGTTTAGTGCTTCTTCTTCGCTGTAATCAAGCTCTCCTACACTTTTAGACATAATTTGTTTGAATATGAAATTCACACTATTTATCACTTCTTGACGACTTCTGAAATTTTTATACAACTGTATCTTCCGTTCTCTTTCCCCTTCTTCATGTGAGTA
>JASGMB010000102.1 GCA_030156665.1 Clostridiales bacterium | reverse complement strand
AAGTTCATACTATTTATTTTTCAAAAACCTTCCTTTGGATGGTTTATTTGTCATGCTCTTTTTTAGTTTGTGACTCCCGCGGGTTTGTTTTCAGACTTACTGCTCCTCTCTAAATTTTAACATATGACCCATTTTTTCTTTTTTCGTTTTTAAATAGTATCGGTTGATATCGTTATGACTCATTTGTATAGGTACTCTTTCCACTATTTCGATAGCATACCCTGAAATCCCAGCAAGCTTCTTAGGGTTATTGGTCATCAGCTTTATTTTGTTCGCGCCTAAATCCGCTAATATTTGTGCACCTATGCCATAATCTCTGGCGTCTTCGGGAAATCCCAATGCCAGATTGGCTTCCACCGTATCCATCCCTTTATCTTGGAGTGCATAAGCCTTAATCTTGTTAATTAGCCCTATGCCCCGCCCTTCCTGGCGCATATATAACAATATACCTCTGCCTTCTTTTTCAATTGCTTGCATTGCTTCGGCGAGCTGTTCTCCACAGTCACACCGGAGGGAGCCGAAAGCATCCCCTGTGAGACATTCCGAATGTACTCTTACCAATACCGGTTCTTCGTTGTTGGCAACATCACCTTTCACCAATGCAATGTGATGTTCTCCATTTAATTTGTTGATATATCCGATAATTTTAAAATCTCCATATTTGGTTGGCAATTCCGCCTCTGATACTTTTTCCACCAAACTTTCTTTTTTTCTGCGATAAGCAATTAAATCGGCTATTGTAATGATTTTGAGATCATGTTTTTCGACATATTCCATCAATTCCGGAACCCTAGCCATGGTACCGTCTTCATTCATAATTTCGCATATTACCCCTGCCGGATAAAGATTTGCTAACCTGGGTAAATCGATTGCCGCCTCGGTATGTCCGGCTCTTTTTAAAACCCCGCCTTCTTTGGCTACCAACGGAAAGATATGTCCGGGCCGGGTAAAATCTCTGGCAGTAGCTTTTGGGTCAACCAATTTTAACACTGTAGCAGCCCTTTCTGCTGCCGATATGCCTGTGGTTGTTTCAACAGCGTCCACAGATACGGTAAATGCCGTTTCTTTAGGATCAGTATTCATCGATACCATTGGGTAAATATCGAGTTCATCCAATCTTTCTTTGGTCATAGGGACACATATAAGGCCTCGGCCATATTTTGCCATAAAGTTAATTGCCTCTGGCGTTGCCTTTTCAGCTGCCATAAGAAGGTCTCCTTCATTTTCCCTATTTTCGTCATCTACCACCACAATCATTTTCCCAGCTTTGATGTCCTCTATCGCTTCTTCAATGGTATTAAATTTAAACATAATAAATCACTCCATATTAATTTTTATTCAGCGAACCCATTTTCACGCAGAAAGTTTATATCGATCGTTTTGTTAGGTGCCACTTCTTCTTTGAAAGCTAAAAGCTTCTCAATATATTTGCCTATCATATCACATTCCAGATTTACTTCTTCTCCAATTTGCTTTGTCAGCAGAGTAGTCTCATCACTGGTGAGCGGGATAATGGAAACTTTAAGTATTCTATCATCCACATATGCTACCGTTAAGCTGGTACCATCTATTGCAATGGAGCCTTTATTCACCACATATTTCAAGATATCTCTGGAAGCTTCTATGGTCACCCACGTGGCGTTATCTTCTTCTTCAAAAGCTCTGATAATACCGACCCCATCAATATGTCCTGCAACCATGTGCCCTCCCAATCTATCTCCAAGTTTTAAAGCTCTTTCCAAGTTCACTTTGCTGCCATGCTTTAAGTTTTTTAAATTGCTTCTCCTCATCGTTTCGGGCATTACATCCACCGAAAAACCTTTGTGGTCAAATTCTGTTACAGTCAGGCATACACCATTGGTGCTAATACTATCTCCTACTTTTATGCCCTCTAATATCTTATTCGCTGAAATATTGATTTTAGCTGACTTTACTCCCTTTATCACCGATTGGACAATTCCGACCTCCTCAATCAATCCTGTAAACATAAATATTATTTTCCCCTCCTTATGTAAGCTTCTACCATGATATCCTCATCAAATCTGAATAGATTCAAATTTTCTAAAAGAAATGCATCTCTAATATATTTTTTTCCTTCTCCACCTACTGGTGTCTTTGCATGATGGCCTCCAACCATTTTAGGTGCTATAAAAGCAACTACTTTATCAACAATTCCCTCATTTAGCGCACTATAATTAAGTGTACTCCCCCCTTCTAGAAGAATACTGTCTATTCCTTTCTGTCCTAAAATTTTCATCAAATAGGCCAAGTCCACTTTGTCCTCTTTTAAAGGTGCAACGAGTACCTCTGCACCTTTTTCTTTAAGCGCTTCAAATTTCCCCTTGGTAATTTTTTCTGTAGTCGCAATGATTGTCCTTGATTTTGAATCCAGGTTTAAAACTTTTGATTCCAACGGTATCCTACCACCGGTATCTACAATAATTCTTACAGGGTCCACTGCATCTTCTCGATTTGGTAGCCTTGTAGTCAATAACGGATTATCGGTTAAAACTGTTCCAATCCCCACCATAATGGCAGAAACCCTGTGCCTCAATTTATGAACATATTCTCTTGACATTTCATTGGTTATCCACTTGGAATCCCCAGTTGCAGTAGCAATTTTACCATCCAACGTCATCGCTGTTTTTAATAGGCAGAAAGGTGTTTTGGTAGTAATGTATTTTATAAAAATTTCATTTAACTTTTTCACTTCATCTTCAATTACTCCTGTGATTACTTCTATACCGTTGCTTTTCAAAATTTCTATTCCTCTTCCTGCTACCAACGGATTAGGGTCTTTCATCCCTATAATCACTCTGGATATTCCTTTTTCTACTATCGCATTTGCACAAGGAGGTGTTTTCCCGTAATGAGAACAAGGCTCTAATGTAACATACATTGTAGCCCCCTTAACATCTTCTTTAGCATGTTTAAAGGCATTAATTTCAGCGTGCGGCCCCCCGTAAAACGCATGGTAGCCTTCCCCAATTACCTTGCCCTCTTTTACAATCACGGCACCTACTAGAGGATTAGGTTTGGTATACCCCATACCTCGTTTAGATAATTCGAGTGCTCTTTTCATATACTTCAGATCCACTGAATCACCTCCATTTCACTAATGATGACCTAATAAACATATTATTTGCAAAAATTCTCGAAAAAATTGCAATATTAAAGCCCTGAAGATAAATCTTCAGGGCTTTTCACATCAAGGTTTAGGATATATGTAACAAATATCTCAACCACTATATTTTACCACTAATCAACTATAAGCTGCTCCTTCTCCCATCCAGACTTTACTGTCGGCCTTGGATTTTCACCAAGTCAACTGCCTAAGCAGTTCGCGGGCTGTACCGCCGGTCGGGAATCACACCCTGCCCTGAAGGATCTATTCACTTTTCAAACTAAATATAGCATTTTTTATCGATGATGTCAATATACACAAAGCAAACTAAGTTAATAAATCCTATTTCGTAAGTTCACATATCTTATTAAATAATTGGTCATAATTGTCAAATACATAGTCTGCCCCTGCTTCTTTCAATATTTCATAATTAAAAGAAGACGTATATCCACAAGCAAACATTCCTGCTTTTTTTGCACCCATAATTCCCCACACAGCATCCTCTACCACCATACAAGCCTCAGGCATAACTCCTAATTTAGAAGCGGCGTATAAGAATACATCTGGTTCCGGTTTACCCTTTTTTACATCCAATCCGCTGCAAATCACACTGAAATATCCGTCTAATCCCGTTTTCTTTAAAGAAGACCGAATTGTTTCATGGGTACTGGAAGAAGCAATCGCGATAGGAAGATTACGTTCGGTCAATTTATCTAAAACTTCTTTGACCCCGGGCATAGCCGCTAATTCTTTTTCCGAAATGATTTGATAAAGTTCTTCTTTTGTATCCAACAAATTACTATCCAACGCCATACCTATCTTTTTTTCATAATAAGGAGGAACATTACTGCAAGGTATACCCGTAAAATATTTTAGTTCTTCATCATCGGTTTGAATACCACACTTCGTCAATATTTCAAGCCATGCTTTACGATGAAGGGGTTCACTATTTATCAGAACGCCATCCATATCAAAGATTATTCCCTGTATCAATATTTAACCCCCTTTTAATGCAGAAACCTTGGAACATATCTATCATACTGTGCTTTCAAGTTTATTACAACATTTTGCTTTTGACAACAGATTTATTTAAAATTTTGCCAGTTTTTCATAAACATTTACCAAGGAATGATAACACTCGTCAAAAATCGGTGCAAGTTCTCGGTATACGCTGCTGTTGCTTTCAATCGGTTTTTCTACGCTATCAATCTTTATAAATTTATTGATTACTTCAAAATCTTTAAATACTCCAACCCCAACACCGCCGGTAACGGCTGCCCCCATGGAAGTAGCTTCTTCCAGGTAGTTCGGTGTCAATATGGACAGATTATATATATCCGCCATAATTTGGCGCCACACCTTTCCTTTGGCACCGCCGCCAATTACAATAACTTCATTAATATCAACATATTGTTTAAATACATTTAAAATAACATTTAAATTAAATGTAACCCCTTCAAGTACCGATCTCAAAATATCTTTTCGCTGGTGTTCCATTTTAAGCCCTATAAAAGCCCCTTTTGCATTCGGATTCCACCTCGGGCTTCTTTCTCCTAACAAATAAGGAAGATATAATAAGCCATTTGCTCCTGCCGGTGATTGTGCTATTTCTTCATCAATGATTTTGTAAGGGCTTATGCCTTTTTCTTGCGCTTCTTTTGCTTCTATTTTACATATCTCATTTTTTAACCAGTTGTAAGAACCTCCGGCACTTTGCATGGTTCCACAAGGTGCTATATAACCCGGTATGATATGTGCCCAGTTAAACGTACGCATTTGATCATCATAAATAGGTTTGCGTGTGGTTAGTGCAATCCATGAAGAAGACCCTACATAACTAAACGCTATACCTTCTTTGACACAACCGGACCCTACAGCTGCACATACACCGTCTCCCCCTCCACATACAACAGGAGTGCCTGCTGCCAAACCTGTTTGCTCAGCTGCCTGCTCGGTTACGCCTCCCACCACGTATGTAGATTCCCTTAGCGTAGGAAGCTTATCTCCGTCAATACCGGTAATGCTAATAATTTCATCCGACCATTTAAGTGTATTGATATCCAGAATACATGTCCCTGTCGCGTCCGAATAATCTGTCACAAATTCACCAGTTAATTTAAAGATAATGTAATCTTTCGAATTGAGCATTTTATACGTATTATCATATATCTCAGGTTCATTGTTCTTTACCCATAGCAGTTTTTCCAGACTATAAGAAGGACTAATACGGTGACCAGTAGTTTTATAAAACCTATCGTCTCCTATTTTTTCTCTAATATCATTTGCTTCTTTTACCGATCTTTGGTCCGCCCAGATAATGGATTTTCTTAATGGTATGCCATTTTTATCAACACATAAACATCCCATCATTTGTCCGCTAAATGATACAGCTGCTACATCTTTCTTATCTATATCCTCAAGAATCTCTTTTGTGGACTGGCAAACTGCCTTCCACCAATCTTCCGGGTCCTGTTCCACCCAGTTATTATTAAAATAGTGGGTGTCATAAGCGTATACTTTGCTTTTTACTAAATCGCCGTCGGTTGTATATAATGTAGCTTTATTTCCCGAAGTTCCCAAATCATGAGCCAATAAATATTTAGGCATACTATTTCCTCCTATTCTTAAATCCGACTAAAAACATAATGCTTACTGTTAACAAGTTTTTTCAAATGTACTTAAAATATGATCAATTTCTTTTATGATATCATCACTCAATTCCCAGCTGACACTGTCAACATTTTCTTCTACGTGATTAATATTTTGAGCTCCAGATATTACCGAAGTTACCTCATCTTTTTGAATCAACCAGTTAATAGCTAACTGACTGAGAGGTTTGTTAATGCTATTTGCAATACCTTTAAGCTTTTCCACCACGTTTAGATACTTTTTAAAAATACTACCTTTAAATTTTGGATTATTTGCTCTAACGTCATTATCATCAAAATTACCTGTTTCTTTAAAGACACCGGTCAATAAACCCTGGCACAATGGACTATAAGGGAAAAATGCCTGACCTTTTTCCTTGCAAAACGGCAAAATTTCTTTTTCTGTACGATATTCTAAAGGAATACCATGATAACTTTCTTCATTTCTTTCTAGCATATTGTATAGACACTGCTGGGATACAATGGCTGCCAACTCCATTGCTTTTTTAGTTAAATCTATAGGAAAATTAGAAACACCTATATACCGAATTTTCCCGGCTTTTTGTATATTGATTAACGCTTCCATTGTTTCTTCTATAGGTGTATTAGGATCAGGCCAATGTATCTGGTAAATATCGATATAATCGGTATGAAGTCTTCTCAAGCTATCATCTATTTCCCGATAGATACTTTCGGCAGTTAACCGATTTTCAATTCTATACCGGTCATCCCAAACCAAACCGCATTTTGTTGCAATAAGTACCTTTGATCTGCTATCTTTTAAAGCTTTTCCAAGAACCTCCTCTGCATGGCCAAAACCATATACAGGTGCTACGTCAAAAAAGTTTACGCCCAACTCTACTGCCTTTTGTACCGCTTTTATAGAATCATCATCATTACTATTATTCCAGGTATTGCTGCCCGAAATAGCCCAACACCCAAAACCGACGACTGAAAATTCTTCCTCCATTAATAGTACTTTTTTCTTTTTCATGTCCTCATTTCCTTTCATGATCTACAAAATTGTAAAATAAAAATGTCAATGTCAAATACATATTTTATTATTTTTTCTTTTTCTTATCTATCAACACAGCAATGACAATTAGTGCACCAATGGCAATTTCAAGGATAAAGGAATTAATTCCCAAAAGGTTACCACCATTACGTAATGTTGCCATGATGATAGCTCCCAGCACCGTTCCAAATATTGTGCCTTCTGCACCGGATAAGCTTGCTCCTCCTATTACTGCTGCTGCAATTGCGTCCAGCTCATAACCC
>JASGMB010000101.1 GCA_030156665.1 Clostridiales bacterium | reverse complement strand
AATAAAAGGAGTGAAACGATGAAGGTTACAATTCTGGGAAACAGCGGACCTTATGAGGCTGCTGGTAGCGCCTGTTCGGGATATCTTTTTGAAGCTGATGAAGCAAAGATTCTGTTGGATTGTGGCAATGGTGTTTTGAGCAATCTTCAAAAGTTTTGTAGCATTGAAGCATTAGATGCAATTATCTTATCTCATTTGCATAGTGACCATATGGCCGATATGCTGGTGCTCAAATATGCAATAAGTATTAAAAATGCTAGAAGATTGATGAATAAACTTATTCCCGTATATGCGCCACAAATGCCGGAAGAAGAGTATAATCGATTAAATGTAAAAGACGCATTTATATTAAACCCAATTACCGAAAAATTAGTATTAAATATCAAAGGTCTGAAAATAACCTTTAGAGAGATGAGACATCCTGTCAAAACCTTTGCAGTATGTATCGAAAAAGATGCTAAGAGATTTGTCTATTCAGGGGACACAGCCTGGAATGATAACATAATAGATTTTGCAAGAGGTGCAGATATGCTACTAGTGGACACCGGCTTGCAACAGCAGGATAAGACAAGTGAAAATGTTCCCCACCTTACTTCGCTAGAGGTAGGTGTGTTAGGACAAAAAGCGAAGACAAAATTTTGAAGGTGCAGAACTTTCACAGCTTTTAATGACTTATGAAATATAATTGTTCAAAGTATTATATAAGACAATCGCCTTCGGCGAATTGATGTGCCTCTCGGCACAAAAAGCTAAGGTAGATTGTCTTGATATTTCGTTTCTCTTCATAATAAGACATCCGGGATTTAACATCGTCATCCCGGGTGTTTTTATGTACAAAAGTAAGAGAAAGTATTTATCATATTCCTGATTATTCAGTATCAATAATTGAAAAATCATCAAAATCAAATTCTTCTGTATTAATATATCTTTTACGTTTAGGTTTTTTTAAGAAAAAATTAAAGCTGTATTTTCTGCATGAATAGTTTACGGAGACAACGCCTTTTATTGGACAAATAACATCTGTTGTAAGGGGTATCAGTCTCCCGCGTTTACAATTACAACACATTGGTATTTGGTCTGATGTAGCCCTCATTGAAATCCCCTCTTCTTTAGTATGTTTGAGAAATAATTATCAGTAGAAATTTATTTTTTCGACTATGTTATATTACTTGCTAATATAGGTGTCCAATTGTAAATCTAAATTTAAGTCAAGCGTACAAAGAAAAATGAAATTTGGGGAAGTTTTTCGACAAAGGAGAGATGCGTCCCCATGTATCATTTTTGACCAATATGTAATTCATTCATTCTACTGTTGGACATCTATACACTGTGATGACATTTAAGTTAAAATTTAATAGCATTATGATTTGTTATCCATTTATATTATAACATAAGAGTTCAAGAAATGGAAGGAATTAGGTAAAAATTAATCAATACATTATATTTTACAGTATTTATATGTTAAATATTTTGGTATAATTAATTTGAAGTTCAGAAACTAATTTTATTCTAAAAAGATGGTGATGGATATGAGATTTTCAAAAAGAATGGAAGGCCTTACTTCTGCTATATTTTCTCAATTGGACAATAAAAAGAATGAACTGCTTTTGCAGGGCAAAAAAGTGATTAATTTTAGTATAGGCACACCCGACCTTCCACCAGCCCCTCACATTATAAGTGCAATGCAGGAAGCCGTAGGGTGTCCTCAAAATTACATATATGCTGTAAAGGATAGACCGGAATTAATAGAAACGGTAATGGAATGGTACAATAGAAGGTTTGATGTTCAGTTAGAACCAGAAGAAATCATGTCACTTATGGGCTCGCAAGATGGTTTAGCACATATTGCTTTAACTTTAACCGACCCGGGGGATATTGCGATGATTCCTGATCCCGGATATCCTATCTTCAGCATAGGTCCTTCCATTGCATGTGCGAAAATATATAAAATGGCTTTATTAAAAGAGAATAATTTTCTTATTGACTTGGATGCAATTGATAGTATTACAGCCCACAATGCAAAATTAATGATCGTTTCTTATCCTAATAATCCGGTTACTGCCGTAGCACCGGTTGAATTTTATGAAAAATTAGTATGGTTTGCAAAAAAATATGATATCGTAGTATTGCACGATAACGCTTATTGTGAGCTTACTTTTGACGGGGAAAAAGCAGGCAGTTTTTTGAGTATTCCCGGAGCGAAGGACATAGGAGTTGAATTTAATTCACTATCTAAATCGTACAATATGCCCGGCTGTAGGATTTCGTTTGCTATGGGAAATCGACAAGTGATAGAACAGTTAAGAACATTAAAATCTCATTTAGATTATGGTATTTTTCTACCGGTACAAAAGGCGGCCATTGCAGCGCTGCGAGGACCACAGGATTGTGTACGAGAAACCGTTCAAATTTACCAGAGAAGAAGAGATGTATTGATTGAAGGATTACAAGAAATAGGGTGGACCATTGACAAACCTCCGGCAACCATGTTTGTATGGGCACCTATTCCTAAGAAGTACGCGTCTTCTATAGAATTTACTTTTGACCTGCTAGAAAAAACCGGTGTCATTGTTGTTCCGGGCAGCAGTTTTGGTGAAATGGGAGAGGGATATGTTCGTGTTGCACTTGTACAACCGGAAGAAAAAATATTAAAAGCGGTTGAATTAATAAAGGAAAGTGGAATTTTTAATAATTGAGAATTGAAAATGCACAATGGAGAATTCATATTGCCGTGCTGTGTATTTGTCCATTATATTTATAGGAAATAGAGTATAGCAGAAAACTGACAGGTGTTTTGTAGGGGCGCGGTTTCCGCGCCCATTAGAATATAAATCAAATATTACACAAGTGAACTGATACGAGGTTTAACCATTTTTTCAATAAAATATGTGTGAAAACTTAGGTCATTCGTTAGTTCAGGATGAAAAGAAGTTGCAAGCATATGTTTTTGCCTGCATGCAACAATTTTTCCATTTACTTTAACTAGGACCTCTACATCATTCCACACTTTTTCTACATAAGGAGCCCGTATAAACACCAGCGGAATAGGGGAATCGGAAACTTCCGGTATGTTAGCTGTTGTATGGAAACTATCTAACTGGCTTCCATAGGCATTACGACGCACCTGTATGTCCATAACATTTAAAAAAGTTTTTCCATGATTCGAGATTTTTTTTGCTAGAAGAATCATGCCAGCACAAGTTCCCCATACAGGCATTCCTGCATTTATTCTAGTGGCTAATAAATCTATCAGACTAAAATCTTCAAGCAGTTTTCCAATGGTTGTACTTTCGCCCCCAGGTATAATCAATGCATCGATAGATTCAATATCTTTTTTCGTTTTTACAATGATCGGTTGTACCTCACTAATACGCTGCAGCATTGATATGTGTTCAACAACTGAGCCTTGAAGTCCCAAAACACCTATTTTTAACATTTTACCACCTTCTTTTTTGTACATGGAAATGAGCTGCAAAAATTAATTTCTACCATCCTCGCTCCGCATACAAGTTATCTTTATCAATTTGACTTATTTCTAAGCTGTACATTGCTTCACCTAAATCTTCAGAAACTTCGGCAAGGACATTAGGGTCATTATAATATGTGGTTGCTTTTACAATGGCTCGGGCTCTTTTTTCCGGTTCACCGGATTTAAATATACCGGAACCGACAAAAACACCTTCGCTGCCTAGCTGCATCATAAGGGCTGCATCTGCTGGAGTGGCTATACCACCGGCTGCAAAATTTACCACAGGAAGCTTACCATGTTCAGCAACCCACACCACTAAGTCATAGGGAGCACCCATTTCTTTTGCAGCAGTCATCAGTTCCTCTTTTGGCATATTCTGAAGTTTGCGAATTTGACTCATCATCGTTCGCATGTGTCGTACAGCTTCTACCACATTACCAGTACCAGCTTCCCCTTTTGTTCTAATCATAGAAGCGCCTTCACCGATTCTTCTTAAGGCTTCCCCAAGATTTCTTGCTCCGCATACAAAAGGAATGTTAAATGTATGTTTGTTAATGTGAAATTCTTCATCAGCCGGAGTCAGTACTTCACTTTCATCTATGTAGTCAATGCCAATGGCTTCTAAAATTTGTGCTTCCACAAAATGTCCTATTCTTACTTTAGCCATTACAGGGATGGATACGGCAGCTTTAATCTCCTTAATCAATTTCGGGTCAGACATTCTTGCTACGCCCCCCTGTTTTCGAATATCTGCCGGAACTCTTTCCAATGCCATAACAGCTACAGCACCGGCTTTTTCAGCAATTTGAGCTTGTTCTGCATTGACAACGTCCATAATGACGCCACCTTTTAACATCTGGGCAAGATTTTTATTAAGTTCATATCGTTCATTCATCATGAAAACCTCCTTAAAATATTATTTAAAGTTTAGTTTACAAGGTAAAAGAAACTTGATAAAATAATTGTATCGATACAGTTATAGTTTGAATATCTTTGTTGCATTAAATTATTACATACAATTTTAAATGTGTCAATACAATTAAAGGAGAATTATGATATGGATAAAATCGTATCGATACAATTAAATAAAAATAGTGATATTCCAATGTATATTCAATTGTTTAATCATATTAAAGATTTAATTTTAGAGGGAATTTTAGAAGAAGGATATAGGCTTCCTTCAATCAGAAAACTAGCACAACAGTTAGGTATAAATAATGTTACAGTTGTAAATGCATATAAGACGTTAGAACAACAGGGGTATGCTTTTTCCAAACAGGGGAGCGGTATATATATTGCGCCGCAAAAAACGGTAGTTAAACCCACTGAAGTAGAGGAGTCGGTGAGTGATGAATTTTTCGAAGAAGAAGATATCCAACTTATGAGCAGGGGTCAGATTACATTATCAGAAAATAGTATCAATTTTGCCAGTGCAACACCAACTGCAGAGCTGTTTCCGGTTGAAGACTTTAAGCAGGTTTTAAATGAAGTTTTAGACCAAGATAGAGGACATGCTTTTGGCTACCATGAGAGCAACGGATATAGAGAACTGAGATATTCGATTTCTCAATTTATTCATAAAAATTATGCCATACAAGCCCATGCCAATGATATTCAGATTATTTCGGGGGCACAGCAGGGAATAGATATTATTGCAAAAGCTCTCATCAATCCCGGTGATTATGTTTTTGTGGAAAATCCGACTTATACTGGTGCAATAGCAGTATTTAAATCTAGAGGCGCAAAGATTATAGGAATTCCAATTGTACAGAATGGTATCGATATCGATGTTCTTGAAAAATATATAAAAATTTATCATCCCAAACTCATTTATACCATGCCCAATTATCAAAACCCTACAACTTTTTGTTATTCGCAGGAAAAGAAGGAGTACTTACTAACATTAGCATATCAGCATAATTTTTTCATTATAGAAGATGATTTTTTAAGCGATTTAAATTTTGAAAAAAATAGTACACTTTATACGTTAAAGGCAATAGACCGATATGAAAAAGTGTTGTACATTAAAAGTTTTTCAAAAGTTTTAATGCCCGGTTTACGTATAGGTTTTTTAATCACTCCCGCAGAGATTTTTAAAGATATTTTACAAGCTAAACATACGACCGACATATCCTCTTCCGGATTAATTCAGAGAGCTTTTGATTTATATTTAAAAAAAGGAGTTTGGGGAAGACATCTGGAATATATGAAAGGGATATATCAAGAAAGGTATAAGGCCATGATACAGGAAGTCGATATATTAAAGGAAATAGGTGTAAGTTATGATAAACCGGGCGGCGGACTCAATTTATGGCTCACGTTGCCTGAAGAAGTTTCGGCGACCCAGTTGTATTACGAATGTGGTAAAAAAGATGTTTTATTAATACCGGGAAAAATCTTTTATGTAAAAAATACTAACGATAGCGATAGAAATATAAGGATAAGCTTTGCAGCCGTATACCCCAAACAAATTGAAAAAGGAGTAAAAGTAATATATAATTGTATTGCTAAACTACAAAATAATACGGAGAAGCATATTGTTTACTATAGTCCGCTGATATGAGTATAAAAAGTGGGATGTTGGATAGAGGTGAAATGTATGAAGATCAGGTTAGCTGCTCCAATTACTACCGGAAGTATTGTGGATGGGCCTGGGCTTAGAGCAGTAATATGGACACAAGGTTGTCCCCACCATTGTAAAGGATGCCATAATCCTCAGACACACAGTTTTGAAGGTGGCAGTGAAGTGGAAGTGAGAGATATTATCTTAAAAATTTCCGGGCTTAAACTTCATAAAGGAATTACCATCAGTGGAGGAGAGCCCCTAGAACAGGCGGCAGCATGTGGTGAAATCGCAAAACATGTAAAAGCAATGGGAATGGATGTCTGGATTTATACCGGATATATTTTTGAGGACATTATCAAGAAGTGTGAGGTAGCCCGCCCGGAGTGGAAACAGTTATTAAACTACTGTGATGTAATGGTAGACGGTCCATTTATTGAGCAAAAAAAGAATTTGCTGTTAAAATTTCGCGGTTCAGAAAATCAGCGGCTCATCGATGTCAGGAAAAGTTTGGAAGAGGGGAAAGTAGTATTGTATGTGGAAAAAAATTTCTTTTCAGATTAAAGCTTGATTTTTCATTGGATAGAGCATATAATTATTATTGTAAGTAAATGCTGATATAGCTCAGTCGGCAGAGCGGATCACTCGTAATGATCAGGTCGCCGGTTCGATTCCGGCTATCAGCTCCAGTTTGATGGGTTGAAAATATTTTTTGACCCCTAATTGACTCCTAAAAATTTATTAAGCTTATCTGCAGCACTAAAATTATTTTCAATGTGAGTATATATATCTATTGTAACAGAAATAGAAGAATGACCTAGCCATATTTGTGCCTCTTTAAGAGATACTCCTGCTTTCTGTAATATAGTGGCCTTTACTTTCTTCATAGAATCAACTGATAAGCCTTGTTTTTGCATAACAAGATGCGATTCAAGTATTAGCAGGTAGAGGGATATTACAGAACCCAGAATATTGATTGAAAGCTATTGACATAGTAAAACAGCTAGATTTGCTGTTTATCAGAATTGCGAATACGATACAATAAAGTAATGCACCAGGAGAAATCCCGCGGCATTACTTTTTTAGTTCTAATAGTTTATTATTAAACCAAGCAGCGTGCAAGTCTTCATCAATTAAGTTGCTTTGCAATATTTTTACTACTTCATTATCATATTTACCTTTTACAGAGTGAATAAGTTCCTTATAATCTTTCATAGCTTTTTGTTCTAATAAGATGTTAACCTTTAATAAGTTTCCAATACCAGATAAAGCTAAAACTTTTCCAAGGGTTTTTCCTATAATAGGAGCGACTACATCACCTAACGCAGTTGGCTTTCCGCCTAATTTTTTTATTTTATTCCCAATATTATCTACATGTTGCTGTTCAATATAGGCAATACGTTCAAAAGCTAGTGCAATATAGTCATCTTCTGTGGACTTACTTTGGGAAGTATATAAGTCAACCTGATTCAATTCAAAGCTATAGAACCAATTCAATTTTGATATTAGTTGTTCTTTATCCAAGGTAGCACCTCATAAAAATATTATTTATATTATTATTTGTTTAGTTTAATTTAATCATTCTAATCTATAAAAATTTCAAATGATAATGCTATTGCATAGGTGTTTTTTTTGAGAATTGTTAAAATATTTACAATTTGTTCATAAAATCTTCAAAATAAAATGTAATTATTTTAACGAGAACTAGCAGAAGTTTCCCACTTCTACAAATGGGCGATGAATGCGTACTTAGAGTATAATTTTTATTGGCAAAAGTCATAACCGCCTGTTTTACAGGCGGTTATGACTAGATCAACAGTTAGGTTTTGATACCATAGGATTGATAT
>JASGMB010000009.1 GCA_030156665.1 Clostridiales bacterium | reverse complement strand
TTTCTTAAAGCATAACAAGGAATATATTCTCTGTTACGTTCAAAATAACCGATGAGCCTATCGGTACTCTGCCCTAACTTAATTTTTTCAGGGCTTAAAACTTTGAGGACAGCAATTACTTTATCTACTTTGCCTACCCATAATAGAGGTAGTATTTCCGATAATACAGAGTTGTGTACTTTGGTACCTTCAATTTCAACAATGTGAGCTAAAGTTCTACTAGGGGTACCATGCTCCTCTTGCCAGCGAATACGGTTAAATTTAAGAGTAGCTTTCCTGTAACTTAAGTCCGTAACAAAATCCATAGCAATTTCATTAAAACCTTCGGTACGATACCATTCTTTTGACTTAAATGTATAGAAAAAATCTTTGGAGGTATCAAATACTATGTGCCCTTCATTTACAATATGATGTGTTTTAAAGGTGAATCGCCCTATTTCTCCGTCCACGCGGTATTCTTTACAATTTTCTTCAATTGCTCCTCCAACTCTGTTTTGCTGGATTTGGGCTTTTTTTTAGATATATTTTCAAGGTGCTCAGAAACTGCTTTTCGGATTGCATCATAATTAATTCTAAGCATAATTTTTTCAATAGAATCAATACTTGAAGCTTCTTCTTCAGATATTTCAGTTTCTATATTAACTGTTGTATTATTAGAGCTCTCTGTAATATCACTAACATCAAGGTTTAATCTGATTTTGTAGTTACCCATTTCCATCTCCAATCTAATAAGTTCGGTTTACATAATGATAACTTATTAGGTTTGGTATGACTACCGGAAATTGTTTCCGGGTTACATGATAAATTTTTCATTGCACAGGTCGAAATTTTTTAGAAAAATATTTACTCTAAAAAAAAGATGTGATA
The DNA here is from genome assembly GCA_030156665.1 of Clostridiales bacterium. Taxonomy (GTDB): domain Bacteria; phylum Bacillota; class Clostridia; order SK-Y3; family SK-Y3; genus JASGMB01. Next base: position 74,515 of record JASGMB010000009.1, on the reverse strand, counting down.
TCATATATGTATGATATACTTGTATATACAGAATTACACAAGTAATATACAGAATTACACAAGTATATGTAATTTAAAGAGGAGGAATCAATGTGTCTTATGTAAATATGAAAGAAATGTTAGACAAAGCAAGCAAAGAGGGATATGCAGTTGGTGCTTTTAATATTGTCAACTTTTTAACTGCACAAGCCGTTGTTGATGCGGCGCAAGAGCTTAAATCTCCACTCATCCTTCAAACTTCTACCTCAACGGTAAAGCAGATTGGCATACAGGAAATGGCAGAAATGTTAATTCCAATAGCAAAAAGAGCAACTGTTCCTGTTGCCATTCATTTGGACCACTGTACCGATGTAGAGTTTGTAAAAAAATGCGTTGATGCCGGTTGGTCTTCAGTGATGATTGATGCGTCTAAACAACCTTTAGAAGAAAACATAAGGCAGACAAAAGAAATTGTTGATTATACAAAGGGGAAGAATGTTACGGTAGAAGGTGAACTGGGTGCAATTGTTGGTGTAGAAGATGAAATTGTTGTAAAAGATGGTGAAGAGGCATTTGCCAGCGTAGAACAATCAAGAGAATATTTAAGTGCTACCAATATAGACGCTTTTGCGCCTGCAATCGGTACCGCCCATGGACTATACAAAGGAGAGCCCCGCGTAGATTTCAATCGTTTTCAAGAAATAAAAGCGATAAGTCCTTGTCCGGTTGTGATACACGGTGGAACAGGGCTTGCGCCAGAAGTTTTTAAAAAACTCATTGTATTGGGAGCAACAAAGATTAATATCTCAACTGCAATTAAGATTGCTTATTGCGGCGGTATGAAAGATTATACAACGGCGCACCCGGAAGAAAACAATCCTTTAAAATTAGATAAATACGTTATTGAACAGGTCAAAAAAGTTGCGAAAGAGCATATGATGTTGTTTGGCTCAGTAAATCGTGTATAACGCATTGAATAGGATTTAGAAGAGGAGGATTAAAATGTATCGGCCTAATTATTTATGTGACCTGCATGGGCATACCAATTTATCCGATGGAAATGATACTTATCAGGAATTTATTGACACGGCAGCTGCCCTGGGTATGAAGGTGGTTGCGATTACCGATCATGATGTAACGCCACTCACCATCATAGAAGTTAATGGAAAAAAAATCTCTCCCGTGGAATATGCCAGTTCAAAAAATGTTCATTTGCTTTTAGGCATTGAATACTCCTGTGATACCTATGTAGATGATGTGCATATTGTAGGTTTGGGATGTGATTGGACGGATGAAAACTTTAAAATTGAAGAAGCAAGGATGAAACGCAGTAAGATAGAAGGGTACAAAAAATTAACTGAGGTTTTAACAGACAACGGTATGCATATTTCGTGGGAAGAGTTGTTAGAAAATAAGGGAAATCCCCGAAATCCGGAAGAAATTCAGAGAAAACATATTTTTGAGGAAATAGCAAAAAAAGGTTATTCAAAAACCTGGCAGGAAGCCAAGTTGATGGTAAAAAATAATCCTATTTATAATGTAAGGAGGGAGAAAATCGATCCGGTAAAGGCAATTGAAGTGATACATAATGCGGGAGGTATTGCGATTTTAGCCCATCCTTATTTAATTGATGAAGTGGTTAAAAAAGGTGATAAAAAAATTACCCGTCAAGAGTATATAGCACACTTATTAGAGGCAGGCCTGGATGGAATTGAGGCAGCCTATACTTATTCCAAAACCAGTTATAAAGGTAAGCAAACAGAAGAACAAATTGAAAAAGAAGTAAGACAGCTATATGGAGATAGTGTAAAAATAATTTCTGGAGGATCAGATTACCATAATGATGCCAAAAAAGGTGTTAAAAATGCCAGAATGCTTGGAGAAAAAGGGGTAACCTGGGAATACTTTCAGGGCAATGAGTACCTCAACAGACTCATTTGCATCCAATCCCTTTGATTTTTTATAACACATAGGAATTTATATAGATAAGCAGCGTATAAGATTTTATACAATATGAAATTAGGAGGTCATATATTGAGTTTAGATCGTTCAAGTCCTATCCCTCTATATCTACAATTGGAAGAAATATTAAAAAATAAAATAGAAAATAAAGAACTTCTTCCTCATCAAGCTATTCCATCCGAAAATGAATTGGGCAAGCAGTTCAATCTCAGTAGAATGACAGTGAGAAATGTTATTACCCGACTTGTGGGCGAAGGATTACTATATAGGGTTCCCGGCAAAGGTACTTTTGTGGCAGAGCCTAAAATTACTACCGCACCCATCACTCAGATGGGTATTCGAGAACAGTTGGAGGAGATGGGATATGAGACAGAAACGACTGTCATAGACAAAAAGATTGAGAAGGCGACTGAAAAGGTTTCAGAAATTTTACACATACCTATAGGTGCGCCGGTTTATATACTGGAACGTTTGAGATATGCGAATAATGAACCGTTAAGTTTGCATATATCTTATATTCCGGTTGAGCTATGCAGTGGACTATTAGAAAAAGATATAGAAAGTATTCCGCTATGCAATATTTTAGACAGTGATTATCAGATTATTGCAAAAAGAGGAACAGAAACTTTAGAAACAATAGGAGCAGGACCAAGAGAAGCTAAACTGCTGGAAATTAAAAAAGGATTTCCTCTTTTACTGCTCACTTATGTCATGTACTCTCAAGAGGATATTCCTTTTGAATACTCTAAAGTGGTATTTAGAGGCGATAGAATTAAATTAAAGTTTGAATTTCACAGATAATAGAAAATAAAAATATCAATACTTAAGGAGGATGAAATAAAAATGAAAGAAAGATTAAGAGGTGTATTTGCACCCATTACAACACCGTTTGAAGCAGATGGGAAAGTGGCTTATGATGCTTTGAAGAGTAATATGGAAAAATATGCGGCAAGTCCGATTCATGGTTATCTTGCACTGGGATCCAATGGTGAAAACAAAAGTTTAACCAATGAAGAAAAGGAAAAAGTGTTAAAAATAATTGTCGACTATAAAGCGCCACAACAAATTGTGATGGCCGGCTGCATTTTTGAATCTACAATAGAAACCATTGATTTTGCGAAAAGAGCTGAACAAATGGGGGCGGATTTCATTACAATGCTCCCCCCGTCTTATTTTAAAAAGCAAATGACAGATGCTGTACTCATCAAATATTTTACAGATATTGCAGATGCCGTTTCGATTCCTTGTCTGGTATACAATGCACCTCAATTTTCTGGTGGTATCACCCTTTCACCTGCTTTGATTAAAGAAGTATCAAAACATCCGAATATCGTAGGGATGAAAGATTCTTCAACGGGCAATATCGATAAATATTTAATGGCAGCAGAAGAATCCTTTGCAGTCATGGCAGGATCTGCAAATTTCTTTTTTAATGCCCTATTAATGGGGGCGACCGGTGGGGTCATCTCTTTAGCGAATGCCTTTCCGGATATTACAGTAGCACTTTATAAAGCTACATATCAGTTGGATATACAAAAAGCAATTGCATTAAATAAAAAAATCTTACGTGCTAATAAAGCTGTTTCAGGCAAAGGTGGCGTGGCAGCAGTGAAAGCAGCTATGGACCTAGCCGGTTTTTATGGCGGTGACCCTAGGCTGCCTCTTCTTCCTATGGACAAAGAAGATATTGAAGAAATGAAAAAAACATTGATAAAAGAGGGGATATTATGAAAAAAGTTTTGTTAGCACAGTCCATTTACGCTCCTGCTATTGAGCTTTTAGAACAGCATGCCGAGGTCGTTTTGATTAAAGAAGGAAACATGGATGAATTTAAAAAGCATCTTTCAGACGCCTATGCAGTCATTATAGGTACTTCTATAAAGTTTACAAAGGAACTAATAGACATGGCCTCTAACCTCAAGGTCATCAGCAGAACAGGCGTAGGGGTAGACAATATTGATGTTGCAACTGCGACTGAAAGAGGTATTTATGTATTAAATACTCCCGGCGTCAATTCTCTTTCGGTAGCCGAGCATACAGTGATGCTGATTTGTGCATTGGCAAAACATGTAATATTTTTAGATGATGAAGTGAGAAATCATCGTTATGGTTCCAGAAGATTATATCTTCCGATAGATTTACAAGGAAAAAAATTAGGTCTTATAGGATGCGGACGTATCGGAAGAATGGTTGCAGAGAAGTGCATGCGTGCATTTGATATGGAGGTTATCGGCTATGACCCGCTAATATCGGCAGTTCCGGAGAGTATTCAATTAGTAGATTCAATAGAAGAAGTATTCACCGATGCAGATTTTATTTCTTTGCATGTGCCATTCACAGAAAATACACGTAATTTGGTAGACAATCGTCTTCTTTCTCTAATGAAATCATCAGCTTTTCTAATTAACACCTCTCGTGGTGGCATTGTGGATGAAACGGTGCTGGCATCGAAATTAAAAGAGAAAAAGATTGCCGGTGCTGCACTGGATGTTTTTTCAAAAGAACCACCGGACCCTTCAAGTGAATTATTAAATTTACCTAATGTGATTTTGACTCCCCATACTGCCGCATTAACACAAGAATGTACTGCTAGAGTGGCAATGGAGGCTGCAAAGGGGGTTGTAGATCTTATTCAGAACAAAATACCTAAATTTATTTATAACAAGGAGGGAGTTTTGTGAAAAAGGGGTTCATTCTTGGGGTCGATGTAGGAACTTCTTCTGTAAAAGCAGGTATATTTGACCGGGACCTCAATGTAATAGCACAAAGTAGACATTCACATATGTATAGTACGATTGGCAAACAAGTAGAAATGGACGGGGATGTGCTTTTTCAATCTTTTCTCAATGCCCTTAAGCCGTTAGAAAAATATCTACCTGACGTAGTGGCGATGGGTTTTTCGGTACTCTGCCCAGGAATGTTTTGTTTGACAGAAGAAGGGCAAGTTCTCCGCCCCGGCATTATTCACTTGGACAGGCGAAGCGAAAAGCAGGGACTTGAAATTGCAGAGAAAGTAGGAGAGGAAGAATTTTTAAGAATTGCCGGGAACCTGCCCTATCCCGGTGGAATGAGTGTTACCAGTATGTTATGGGTTAAACAAAATGAGCCAGAAATTTATAAGCATACTTATAAGCTCGGCCATACCAACACACTATTTGTAAAACGTTTGGCAAACGTATGGGGAACGGATCCCTCTAATGCGTCTTTTGTTGGGTTGTATGATACCGTTAGATTTAGTGATTGGAATGACGAATTGTGTGAAAAAATAGGCATTCCACGTGAAAAATTGCCCCCTATTATTGCATCTGCGGATATTGCAGGATATTTGACCAAAGAGGGGGCAAGCCTTACCGGCTTAAAACAGGGTATCCCCATTATTATGGGAGGAGGAGATACTGCTTGTGCTACATATGGCGCCGGTGTAGAAGAAGATGGGCAAATTATTAACTCTACCGGAACGGTTGAAGTCATGGTACTTTGTACCGATAAACCTTACTACAGCAGACAGTTCTTACTCAGAACCCATGTTATCCCTGGAAGATGGATTGTGATGAACCTTATTGGTGCCGGGGGAGAAAGTTTAAACTGGTTTTACCGGGAGTTTTGCAAAGATATGAGTAAACAAGAATTTTTTGAAGTATATCTTCCGAGAGTATTGGATGAATATGACTCGAAGGGTGTTACTTTTACCCCGTACCTTGCCGGGCATAGAAACAGTATTAAAGATAAAACAGCGTCTATCACAGGGCTTACCCTCAGTTCGACCAGAGAAAATATTCTTTATGCAGCTGTAGAAGGGGTCATCGGACAGTTAAAAGAAGGAATGGATACATATAAAAAAATCAGTAATATAGGCAAAACTATTTATTATACTGGCGGCGGTTCAAATGCTTTATATAGATATAAGCAAAAAGTATTTTCCGATTTCGAATTTGTATTAATTGACAGCAGTGCGATGAAAGGAGTTGCAAAGCTAGTCAAAATGGCAATAGACCGATAAATATCCCATTACCTAAATTTAAAAGCAAAAGAAAGTATATAAAAACACTATATACTTTCTTTTATAACGATTGCGTCAGAATCTTACTGTTTGGAGACCATATGCTTATCGCATAAAGTTTGATTAAAATTTACTGCGAAGATCACTTTGAGGCTTAGCTTACGGAATAAAATCTAAGCTTTTGGTAGAATCAGCTATAGGAGTAAGAAAATTATAATAAAAAATTTATATAATTCTAAAAATATTTATTTAATTATTTATAAAAAAGAGATAAAATTAAATGTAATGTACTAAATTGCTACTATATTTTTTGTTTTTGGGTCTGGAGGCGAACTGCATGCAAAAAAGTGATATTATAAAAAGCTTGATGGAAACAATTAGAGAGTTAGAACAAACGGAAGATAATCAGAAACGGAAAGAAAAATGGGATTGTATTCCTTACACATCCCGGGATCAGTGGAGAGGATTGCCCAAAATGGATGGTTCCTGTCTTAAAGGAAATGTTCCGGTACAGGTGGACCCCAATAATACCTTTTGGGCAAAGTATTTTAACTTTAGTTTAAAAGATTACTATCTAAACGGACAAGTATTTTTAGAGAATTATTTAAAGGCTATTATTGAAAGGTTTAAATTGTTTAATGACGATGTATTTGTCACGAAAAGAGTTCCAATATGGATGGCCTCAGGATTTGAAGCCAGTATGTTTGGAATAGATGTTAACTTTTTTGATGATAAAGACCCATGGATAGACCATAAAGTAATGATAGAAACGCCGGAAGATTTAAAGAATATGAAAATTCCCGATTTTTATAAAAGTGGACTGATGCCGAAAGCAATTGAAGTATATGAATATGTTAAAGAAAATTTAGACGATGACTTTGAGGTTTTATTTCCAGAATGGATTCGTGGCCCTTTTGGAGTTGCTGTGTATTTGAGAGGGTTTGAAAATCTATTAATGGATATGATGGATGAACCGGAATTTGTACATGAATTAATGCGGTTTATTGTTGAGTCAAGAAAGACTTGGTACGATAGTTTGGAAAAGTATCTCGGAAGACCGGTAGTAAAAGCTAACCTCTTTAATGATGAGGTGAATTGTCCTTCATTATCTCCTGCACTCTATGAGGAATTTGTACTACCGTATGAAAAAGAATTAAGCGAGTACCACGGTGGGTTACACTATTGGCATAGCTGCGGTGATCTTACACCATTGTATAAGGATATTGTAGCAATTCCTAATATTGATATGATTCATAAGAGTCCTTGGTCCAGTGCTGCCGAAGTAGGCAAAGTATTTGGCAAGGTTTCTGCAATTGAGGTTTGTTTAAACCCACAAAAAGATATATTAGAAGGTTCAGAACAATACATGAGGGAACTTCTTACAGGTTTTGTAAAAGATTTAACTGAAGCCCAGGTACAAGGCTATACGTTAAGAGCAAATAATATTATATTTTATAATACATGGGACTTTAGCATTGAAAAATCCAGAATGTTTATAAATATAGCTAGAGAAGTAGTTGATCACATTACAAAGGCTTAATTTTAAATTTATCTGAGGATAGTTGAGCACACAGTGTTACATCCAGATAAATTTTATTATATATTAGACAACCTGATAATGAATGGGACAGGTTGTTTAATTTTTGCAATGGCATGATATTGACAATCATTATCATTTGAAATATAATTAAAATAGATAGTAAATTTATACATAGTAGATGATAATAATTGTCATTAAGAGTTAGAGGGGGCATTTAATATGACATTAGATAAAGCAAAGAGAGGACAAGAAATTGAAATCATTTCTATTCTCGATTCCAATATTAAAGCACAGGCAATAAGACTGGGGATTTTTGAAGGGGCTCGACTGGTTTGTGCTGAAAAGCTGCCGGCAGGTCCTGTCATACTTCAAAATAAAATGCAGGAAATTGCAGTAGGAAGAAATTTAGCACGAAAAATCGATATTGATTTTGTGTAGGAGGCAGCTATGAGTACATGTCACAGCAGTGTTAAAATGAAAAATGTGGAGCAAAATTTAAAAAAGATAGTTCTAGCGGGCAATCCTAACGTTGGAAAATCTGTATTTTTTAATTCATTGACAGGAGTATATGTAGACGTTTCTAACTATCCGGGAACTACAGTTGATATAAGTACGGGTAAATATAAAGATTATATCGTAATTGACACGCCTGGTGTTTATGGTGTGTCTTCTTTTAATGATGAGGAGCGGGTAGCCAGGGATGTCATTATTAACGCTGATATTGTATTAAATGTAGTGGATGCACTACATTTACAACGTGATTTATTTTTAACCCAGCAATTAATTGACATGGGCAAAAGTGTCGTTGTAGCACTTAATATGATGGATGAAGTAAAAGCAAATGGAATTGATATAGATATTCAAAGATTAAGTGATATGCTTGGGGTTACGGTAATTCCTACCATTGCTTTAAAGAATCAAGGTCTGGAAGAAGTAAAAAATCATATTGCTGTTGCACGTCAGGGCAACAAAACCGAAGGTATTGAAGAGTTGTTATCCCAGTATAAAGATAAGGTAAAGGTGGAATCGGAAGCGCTATTGGTTCTGGAAGATGATCCGAACATATTAAGCAGAAATCATCTAGAAGAAACCGGGATGAGAGAACTGATTTATAGAAAAAGAAGAGCAAGAGTTGATGATGTTGTATCTCAAGTAATTCGAAATACTAATAAAGGAGCTAGCTTTAAGACAAAATTGGGCAGATATATGTTAAGACCTATTACGGGTATCCCAATGCTCCTAGTCGTATTGTGGGTTATGTATGAATTCATAGGGGTGTTTGTTGCACAAACAGTAGTAGGGATTACAGAAGAAAGTATTATGTTAGGTATATATCAGCCGTTTATCGTTTCACTTATTAGTAAATTCATATCGGAACAATCTTTTTTAGGACATATTTTGATTGGAGAATTTGGTCTATTGACAATGACACCGGTGTATGTTTTTGGTTTGTTGCTTCCGCTAGTCATTGGATTCTATCTGTTACTATCTATTATGGAGGATTCAGGCTATTTACCGAGAATTGCAACATTGGTTGACAGAGTGTTGACTGGGGTAGGTTTGAATGGCCGAGCGATTATTCCAATTATTTTAGGATTTGGATGTATTACTATGGCCACTATCACCACCAGACTTTTGGGCACCAGACGCGAACGTGTTATTGCAACAGTATTATTGGGATTAACCATTCCGTGTTCTGCTCAATTAGGTGTCATTATCGGTCTTATTGCTCCACTTGGAGTAAAATATTTGCTAATATATATTGTTATTATACTGGGGGTGTTTGCGCTTTCAGGGGTATTTTTGAATAAAGTATTGCCGGGAGAATCAAGTGACTTATTAATTGATCTTCCTCCACTAAGAATACCCAGGGTAAGCAATGTATTGAAAAAAACATACACAAAGTCTAAAATGTTTATTTTAGAAGCTACCCCCTTATTTGCGCTAGGTGCTCTTTTAATAAGTATCATGCAGTTTACAGGATTTTTAAATCGAATCCAAGAAGTGATTGCTCCGCTTATTATAGGTTGGTTAAAACTGCCTAAGGAAGCAGCTACTGCTTTTATTATGGGAATTGTAAGAAGAGATTTTGGTGCAGCAGGCTTAACAGATTTGGCTATGACCCCGGAACAGGTTTTAGTATCATTAGTGACCATTACCCTGTTTGTTCCTTGTGTTGCATCCATTATGGTTATTTTTAAAGAGAGAACCAAAACAGAAGCAGCACTCATTTGGGGTGGAAGTTTTATAGTTGCCTTTTTAGTGGGTGGATTATTAGCTCAGATTATTATTTAACGATTTTAAAGTACACAGATTGGAATTTAATTTGTAAGAGACCAAAAGGATGATATTATGAAAATTAATTGTAAAGGCTGTGGGTATACATTTGAAAGTGAATCTGGTAATAGATGTCCCCGGTGTAATATGCTAGCACTAAAACCGAAAGATTGTGAAAGCTGTAAAGGGTGCTTGTTATTTAGTAGATGTAAAATAAAGAAGGATTAACTTCTTTTAGGGCTTAGCACCTAAAAACGCTAACTTTTTGTGTGATGAATTGACATATTGTGAAATAATAGCATAATATATAATATATATTCAGAATTTTATAAAATATGCAATACTTAAGAATTTATGAGAACATTATATATAAGTAGTGCATACAATATTTATTGAGAATTGACATGTGACTATACGCAAGAGAGGTGATATAGAATGAACAACTTAGGGAATGAACTTAAAGAACAACTAAGAGAAAATGGATATAAGCTTACTACCCAGAGAAGGGCAGTACTAGATGTAATTATTGAACATGAAGGTGAACACTTAAGTACTGAAGAGATTTATGAGTACGTAAGGGCAAAATGTCCCGAAATTGGTCTTGCTACTGTTTATAGGACTCTCTTGCTTTTTGACCGTCTAGAATTAATATATAAATTGGACTTTGATGATGGTTGCAATAGGTATGAGTTAAATAGACACCAAGAAGACCATAGACATCATCACCTAATCTGTACTCAATGTGGCAGTGTAGCAGAAGTTGAAGAAGATTTGCTTGGTTCTCTAGAAGAAGAAATTTTATTAAAGAACAAATTTTTAGTAAAAGATCACAGAGTTAAATTTTATGGATACTGTGAGAAGTGTAGAAACGATAAGTAATGACTTAATATTATGCTGAAAGATAAATAAAATAATAAAATTTTTTTCTCTTTATGTAAAAAGGTAAATTATTGCTTTATTAAAAGAACACCTCAAAGAGTAAAGTACTAATTTTTATTGCGTAAGATAATACTGGCTATTGTTAAAAAGGAGCGGTATGTTTTTTATACCGCTCCTTTTTAACAATAGCCAGTAATTTTGTTGATTTAAAAAATATTGATAACTAATATTAAAGTTAAAAATAAATTAATGTAGTTATCAATGAAATTAACCAACTTAAATACAACATTTTTTAGTTTTAAAGTTGGTTAATTATATCGATAACGAACTTTAAAATTAAAATAAAATTAAGGAAGTTATCGATGAAGCTCGCGAAGTTAAGATTAATGAAATATTTATTTTTAGACTTCGCTCACTATAAAAGAAACTAAAAATTAGAGAAAAATTAACGAATTCAGAATACAATATGCCTTATATGTATATACTAAATATTGTCTTTTTAGCGGTTATGTATATATATATAGAAAGGGTGAATTACATGAAAGCGTTAATTATGGCAGGAGGGGAAGGCACAAGGCTTAGGCCACTTACGTGTAATCGCCCCAAGCCAATGGTTCCAGTAATGAATAAGCCAGTAATGGAACATATTATTAATTTATTAAAGAAGCATAATATTGCTGATATTGGCGTGACACTTCAGTATATGCCTCAGAATATTCAAGAGTATTTTGGGGATGGATCCAATTTTGGGGTAAACATAAGATATTTTATTGAAAAAACTCCTCTAGGAACAGCAGGAAGTGTAAAAAATGCTGAAGAATTTTTAGATGATACTTTTATAGTAATTAGTGGAGATGCGTTAACAGATATTGATATAACCAAAGCCATTGAATATCACTACGAAAAAAAGGCTACAGCAACTTTAGTTTTAAAAAGTGTAGATGTACCTCTTGAATATGGTGTTGTTGTTACTGATTGTAATGGAAAGATTACGCGCTTTTTAGAAAAGCCAAATTGGAGCGAGGTTTTTAGTGATACCGCTAACACGGGCATCTATATACTTAATCCTATAGTGTTTGGTTATTATAAATCGGGAGAAATGTTTGATTTTGCTAGGGATTTATTTCCACTATTATTAAAAGATAGACAACCTATGTATGGATTTGTAACAACAGATTATTGGTGTGATATTGGAGATTTGAATGCATACCAACAATGTCATTTTGATATTTTAGATGGAAAAGTAAATATAATCAATAATGTTAAGGAAGTTAAACCTAAGGTATGGGTTGAAGAGAATGTAGAAATAGAGACAGGTGCACATATAACGGGACCGGTGCTGATAGGGAGAAATACGAAAATAAAAAGTAATGCAATAATTTCATCTTATACAATCATTGGCAGTGATAATCTTGTAGGAGATTACAGCTCATTAAAAAGGACAATACTGTGGAAAGGATGTAATATAGGTAAGAGAGTACAGTTGCGGGGCTGCACGTTATGTAACAAGGTCCAAGTAAAAGAGGACACTTCAATTTTTGAACAGTCTGTAATTGGTGATGAAACATTAATCAAAGAGCATGTAGTAGTAAAACCAGGTATCAAGGTATGGCCTTCAAAAGTAATTGAACGAGATACACAAGTCAATGTTAATTTGGTTTGGGGAACAAAATATTCTAAAACGTTATTTGGTGAAAAAGGAATCACAGGTGAGGTGAATGTGGATATTACTCCGGAATTTGCTTCCCGTCTGGGCGCTTCCTATGGGGCACTGTTCAAAAATACTGGTAAAATTGGCGTAAGTTCGGATGATGCTGCCGTTTCTAATATGCTTAAAAATTCCTTTACAGCTGGATTATTATCTGCAGGAGTAGAAGTATATGATTTTGGACAACAACTTCTTCCAATAACTAGATATTCAATAAAGTTTTTCGGTTTGGATGGAGGCATACATATCGGGACAGTTGCTGCAGAAAATGATTCCAAGCTATTTATTGATTGCTTGAATGATTATGGTGCGAATATTAACAGAGGGTTGGAAAGAAAGTTAGAAAATATATTCATTCGAGAAGACTTCAGCAGATGTGAAGCCAATATGGTTAAATCTGTTAAGGCTATTCCTGATTTTAAAGCATATTATTTAAGAGATATTATCAATAGAGTTAAGAATAAGGAATTAAATTATAAGTTATTAATTAATACTTCTTCCGATTTGGTGGCATCCATAATAAAGCCGCTTATGGATGAACTGGGATGTCATGTGAATATTACAAAATTGGAGATAAGGGATATAAAAACAGGCCGTGCTTTTAAAACGTCTACCCAAATTGCTTATTTATTGAATCAGGTTATTTCTACAGATTCTGATGTAGGGGTCATGATTGATGATAATGGTGAAAAAATGCTGCTAATCGATGAAAAAGGACGCTTTGTTACCGAAGAAATGTTTATGGCGCTTGTATCTTTAATTACTCTGAGGACAGTCAAAGGTGCTACGATAGTTGTGCCTATTTCTGCACCAAGTGTAATAGATCGTATGGCAAAGGAATATGAAGGAAAAGTGTTGAGAACTAAAACGTCACCTTTAGAGATTATGGGAAAGATGGTTGCTACTGGTGGCCAAGGGGCTGTAATGAATGACCAGTTTATAATGAATTTTGACGCTATAGGCAGCCTTGTGAAAATTCTTGATTTTATGAAAAGTAATAATATAAAATTGTCCGAGTTAATTGATAATATCCCATCTTTTCACATCATTAAAAAAGAAGTAGAATGTCCATGGAATGCAAAAGGGAAGGTCATAAGACAGATTATAGAAGAAAGCAATGATGATAAAATAGAACTGATGGAAGGTGTGAAAATATACCAAGATGGTGGATGGGTGCTGGTTCTGCCTGATTCTGAAAAACCAGTTTGTAAAGTGATCGGAGAAGGGTATTCTGAAGAATTTGCTGAATCAATAACTGATATTTTTGCTGATCGAGTAAAGAAAATAGGGCAAAATTCTTGACTCAAATGATTACATTCAGTTTGAGTACAAAGCCCCAGGTGAAGGACTTGCCTGGGGTTTTAATCGGTTTATTTATCGGTGAAACTTAAAAAATAGGTGCAAGATTTCTACCGTTGTATATTTAAAGTTTGTGTTTTACGCAATAGATTATATTTAAAATATTTAAGTAAAAGTATTGCTGTGTGAAAGGAGAAAACAATGAAAGTTTTAATGCTTTCTTGGGAATATCCTCCACGTATTATAGGGGGAATTTCAAGAGTAGTTCATGATTTAGCTCAAAAATTAGGACAACAAGGACATGAAATCCATATTATTACATGTTGGGACCCAAATACCAAGGAATTGGAAAAAGATAAGTATGTATTTGTACATAGGGTACATACATATGATTTGAAGGCAAATAATTTTATAGACTGGATTATGCATTTAAATTTTGCTTTAACAGAATATTCTGTTAAATTACTTAACAATTTGGGCAATGTTGATATTATTCACGCCCATGATTGGATTGTGACTTACGTTTCACGAGTCTTAAAACATGTCTATAAAATTCCGTTGGTGTGCACTATACATGCAACCGAACATGGACGAAATCAAGGTATTCATAATGAGATGCAAAGGTATATTAATGACGTGGAATGGTGGTTGACTTATGAGTCATGGAAGGTAATATGTAATAGCTATTATATGAAGAACGAGATAGAAACAATCTTTCAAGTGCCCTACAGTAAAATTCATGTTATTCCGAACGGGATTAGTGCTGACAAATTTAACGGAATAGAAAAAGATTATGAATTTAGAAAAAATTTCGCTGCTGATAATGAGAAAATCATTTTCTTTGTTGGAAGATTAGTTCAAGAAAAGGGGATTCATATTCTTATAGATGCAATTCCTAAAATTCTTGCACATTATTATGATGTTAAATTTGTAATTTCCGGAAAAGGGCCGCAGTTAGATTTTTTAAGAGAAAAAGCAAATAATATGAATATTGGTCATAAAGTTTATTTTACAGGCTATATTAGTGATGAAAATTTAAAGAAGTTATATAAATGCGCCGATATAGCGGTTTTCCCAAGCTTATATGAACCTTTCGGTATTGTTGCGCTTGAAGCAATGGCTGCTAATATCCCCGTTGTAGTGACTGAAACCGGTGGTTTAGGTGAGATTGTTGAGCACGCATATGATGGAATGAAGGCATATGTTGGTAATGCTAATTCTTTAGCAGATTGTATTATTGCATTGTTATACCACCCGGATTTGTATGATAGGGTTAAGACAAATGCCATGCATAAAATTAAAAATCATTATAACTGGGATTTGATTGGCAATCAAACGTTAACATTATACAATGAAGTTATCAATGAATATAAACATTCCCGGTGGATACATGAGGACTTTAAAAATATGTTAAAAGGTTTTCTCGGAAATTAAAAATATTTTTTCCTTAGGCTATAGTATTATATGAAAAAGATAGTCAAAATATTAAAAGAGTATTTATTTACTTGTAAAATACTGCTATAATAGTAACGAATAGTGGGTGAACGCAAAAATATTTTTGTGTTGAGGGTTTACGTAAATTCTCTGCTTTGACGAGCGAGTATACATAAAAATTTAGTCTGGACGGTCAAGAACTATCAAATGCTAGAAAGAAGTTTTTACAAATGCCAACTAAGTCAATGAGTTTATAATTTGTGAGCGGAAAATGTTTGAAAGCACCTAAAATTAGTAGAGAGGTAAATATTTATTTTTAAATGCCTATAATAAAATACTATCCTTCTATAAATTTATAATATTTAGAGAAACGCATTTTTATTTAACGTTTGATATTAAGAGTGCTGTCATAAAACAATGATTGAAAATAGCTTAAAGTAGACCTGTTATTTTTGTGTAGAAGGCATTTTTAGTGTTTAAAAATTAAATCGCCTCAAAGATTATACTACTATTTCTTTAAATTTTTTAGAAATATTTAAATTTAGTTGTATTACAGATAAGCATAATGGAGGTAGGAACGTGTCGAAAAAATCAAAGTTAAAAATTATTCCTTTGGGCGGACTGAATGAAATAGGTAAAAATCTTACAGTATTTGAATATGGTAATGATATTATCATTTTAGATTGCGGTTTAGCTTTTCCGGAAGACGAAATGCTTGGAGTGGACCTCGTTATTCCGGATACATCATATTTATTTAAAAATAAAGAAAAAATACGTGCTATTGTACTCACACATGGACATGAAGACCATATAGGAGCGTTACCATATGTGTTAAAAGATATTAATGTTCCGGTATATGGCACCAAGCTTACTTTAGGACTTGTAGAGAATAAGCTTAAAGAACATGGTTTATTGTCAAGTGTAAAATTACAAACTATTAAAGCAGGAGATGAAGTATATTTAGGTGCTTTTAAAGTAGAATTTATACGCTCAACCCATAGTATTGCAGATGCGGTTGCAATTGCACTTCACACCCCTATAGGTATTGTTGTGCACACAGGAGATTTTAAGGTAGACTATACACCTATTGAGGGTAATAATATGATAGATATTGCCCGTTTTGGACAATTAGGAAAAATGGGTGTGCTGGCATTAATGGCTGATAGTACTAATGTTGAACGTCCGGGTTATACCATGTCGGAAAGAACTGTTGGAGAAACATTCGAAGAAATATTTCGGTATTGCGACCAAAGAATATTGGTTGCCACATTCGCATCCAATGTACATAGAGTCCAACAGGTTATTAATGCAGCAGTGCTTTATGGTAGAAAAGTTGCAGTTTGTGGCAGGAGTATGGTGAATGTTGTAAATGTTGCAATAGAATTAGGATATATGAATGTACCAGAAGGTACACTAATAGATATTGACCATATTAATCGATATAAAAATAATCAAGTTGTAATTATAACAACCGGAAGCCAAGGAGAGCCCATGTCTGCACTCTATAGAATGGCTTTTTCAGATCATAAAAAAGTGGATATTGTTCCGGGAGATTTGGTCATTATTTCTGCAACGCCTATTCCAGGAAATGAAAAACTTGTTTCTAAAGTTATCAATGAGCTTTTTAAGAAAGGTGCAGATGTAATTTACGAATCTTTGGCAGACATTCATGTTTCAGGACATGCGTGTCAAGAAGAACTCAAACTTATTCACAGCCTAGTAAAACCTAAATTTTTCATTCCTGTTCATGGGGAGTATAGACATTTGAAACAGCATGCTAACTTGGCGGAAAGATTAGGTCTTAAAAAGAAAAATATATTCATTATGGATATTGGTCAAGTGTTGGAGTTGACGGAAGATTCCGCTAGAATTACGGGAACTGTTCCTGCTGGAAAAGTTCTTGTAGATGGATTAGGAGTGGGGGATGTTGGAAATATCGTTCTTCGTGACAGACAGCATCTGGCCCAAGATGGTCTGATTGTAGTTGTTGTAACCATTTCCGGAGAAAATGGTTCGGTAATTGCAGGACCCGATGTTATTTCTAGAGGATTTGTATATGTAAGAGAATCTGAAGCTTTAATGGAAGAAGTAAAAGGAATTGCAAAGACGGCGCTGTCAAAATGTGAAGAGAAAAAGATAAAAGATTGGTCTACTATAAAGTCTACGATTAAAGGTAGTTTGAGTGAATTTTTATATGAAAGAACGAAAAGAAAACCAATGATTCTTCCAGTTATAATGGAAATTTAATAGATTTTCAATAAAAAGATTTTATCTATTCATGATAGTGGTAATTTAAGCAAAAGAGGCATCTTTCGCATTAAAATGCCTCTTTTTTGCATATTTATATTTATAACTAGAAAAAATATAGTGTGAGTACAATCAATAATAGTATTCAAATCATTAACAACATGTTTACTTCTTATCACGAAAGGAGATTGCTTATTGAAACAGGTTGTGAGTGTAAGTATTGGTTCTTCATTGAGAAATCACTGCGTAGAGACTGAAATATTAGGTGAAAAATATATTATTGAACGTATCGGCACTGATGGAGACATCGATAAAGCGATAGAATTAATCAAAAAACTGGACGGGAAAGTAGATGCTTTAGGGTTGGGAGGAATAGATTTATATCTTACCGGTGCAGATAGGAAATTTATGATTAAAGAAGCTATTCCAATCGTAAAGGCAGCATCAAAAACACCCATTGTAGATGGGTCAGGGTTAAAAAACACTTTAGAAAAAAATGTAATGGAATTCCTTTATAAACAAAAAATAATTGATTTTTCTAAAAAAAGAGCACTTTTGGTTTGTGCTATTGATAGATATAAAATGGCAGAAGCTTTTATGAATTTTGGCTGTGATACAATTCTTGGAGACCTTATTTTTGCACTGGGAATTCCTATCCCAATAAAAAGTTTAACGGTATTTAGAAGGGTGGTAAATGTTCTTTTGCCGGTTGTATCCCGATTGCCTTATGAAGTGTTATATCCCACCGGTCAAAAACAGAATACACAGTCTAAAAGCAATAAATTTGACAAATATTATCATGAAGCTGATATTATTGCAGGTGATTTTTTATATATTAAAAAGTATTTACCATTATATTTGCATAATAAAATAATCATTACAAATACGGTTACAAAAGAAGATGTGAAACTTCTAAAAGAAAGAGGTGTAAATATATTAATTACGTCGACTCCTGAATTGGATGGGAGGTCTTTTGGCACTAACGTAATGGAAGCGGTTTTGATAGCGGCTTCAGGTAAACAACCCAATCAGCTTACAATAGAAGATTATAATGATTTAATTAAAAAAATAAATTTTTTACCTAGAATAGAATATCTGAATATTGATAAAAAAATAATCGAAGGTAAAGCACATTGATGTGCTTTACCTTCGATTATTTTTCAATATATATCCCCAAAAAAGTCCTTTTATAAAAGCGATACCAACTAATCCAATCAACATTGTTATTTTGTTTTTATTTCGCCATGTAGACGTATTTTTGGCAGATTGTCGTATATTTCTTTTAGCATAAACTCTATAATGTTTTCTAGTATTAGCATGATCTGATATCATAATAAATCCCTCCATTATTATTATAAATCTATTTTGTCTCTTTATGAACAAAAAATAAAAATTCCAGTAAATTCATAATTACTCTTTTTCAAAGGTGCTTTTTTGTAGATGGGCGATATTTTTATAATTAACCAACTTTAAATCATAATATTTAGTTTTAAAGTTGGTTAATTATAAAAATAACTTGGAAAAAATATTTATACTAAAATTTATTATTATGAAAACAATATTATATGGAGGTGTTTTGAATGAAAAGTAAATTTATTACAATAATATTGGTTTTGGCACTTATAATGGCAACTACAGGGTGTCAGACAGCACAACGTCCCGTGCCAAATCAGCCTGGTACCCCTGGAACACCCAACAGATATGAAACACCCAGGGCACCTGAAATGACCCCTAATAGACTTAATACTCCTTATACAACAGATGGGTACGGGATACCTGGTGCTCCCGGTGTAACTCGTGCACCGGGTAGGGTAGGAATGAATTTTGAGAATAACTATAATCGTATAGAAACACCGGATACCCGAAGAATAACCATTGATGTTAATAGACAAGCACAGAATATAGCAGACCAACTGACTGATATGGAACCCATTGAGAGGGCGACGGTTGTAATCAGTGGAAACACAGCTTTAGTTGGGATCGATATTGTTGACAATTATTATAAATATGATGAAGAAGAATATTTAAAAGATGATTTGGTAAACAGAATTAAAACAATGGCACCGGGAATTATAAATGTGGCTATTACCGAATCACCTGACTTATTTCAAAGAATCAATAATTTATCAAGAAGTATGGCAAACGGAAGAATGGTGCAAGGATTAACCAATGAGTTTACAGAATTAGTTAACAAAATAACTCCCAGCACACGATAGAATATCATTAAAGTCGCTTATAGGATAGGCGACTTTAATAATTTATAAATTTTTCTATATTTTGTTAAATTTATGAATAAATTTATTACAAAATAGTATAAACTAACTAGGATGTATTATTTAAAAATAAAACACCAAATTTTTATAAATACTGCAAATGCATTTTGCCGTGTAAGCTGTAATATCTTACTGAATGAATGATAAACATTAAATGAATGGTGGAATAATTTAAAATATACTGGGAGAGTGATGTTCATGAAAGGATTAGAGAAGGTTAATTTAAAAGAAGGATTAAATCTTTATTACATACCGACAGAAAAATTTAAAACTTCTACAATGAGTATATGTATTCATAGACAATTATCTGAAGAAGATGCAACAAAGAATGCACTATTGCCATATGTATTAAGAAGAGGATGTGAAAAGTTCCCCAATGCTCAGGCGATAGCTCAATATTTGGAAAGTTTATATGGTGCGGTTTTCGACTGCGGCATCAATAAAAAAGGAGAAGACCAAATCATTTATTTTACATTTGAAGTGGTGAATGATGAATATATTCCAGAGGATAGGGGACTACTGCAAAAGATAATCGAATTTTCCAAGTGTATTATATTTAATCCCGTTACTGAAAATCAATGTTTTAAAAAAGAATATGTAGAACAAGAAAAAAATAAATTAAAGGATTTGATTGAAGGATTGATCAATAATAAGGTAACATATGCAACTGAAAGATGTTTCCAGGAAATGTGTAAAGGTGAGAAATTTGGGACATATGAACTGGGCAGTGCTAAAGATTTAGAGGCTATTGATGAGAAAAATCTTTATGAACATTATAAATCCATTATAAAATCAAGTCCTATTGATATTTTTATAACCGGAACCGCAGATGCAGGTCAAGTAACTGAACTTGTGAAAAATTTATATGATATTGAATTCAATCGGGAAGTTATATATCCTACTACAGAAATTATTGCGCAAGTAAAAAAACAAAAAAATATTGTAGAAGAACTTGATGTAGCTCAAGGCAAATTATCTTTAGGCTTTCGGACTAAAATTTCTCCAAGAGAAAAAGACTATTATTCATTAATTGTTTATAACGGGATTCTTGGAGGGGGGCCGCATTCCAAATTATTTAATAATGTTAGAGAAAAGCTTAGTTTAGCGTATTATGTATTTTCACGGTTAGAAAAGTTTAAAGGACTTATGTTAATCAGTTCGGGTATAGAAGTGCAAAATTACAAAAAAACATTAGATGAAATATTGTTACAAATGGAAGAAATAAAAAAAGGGAATATATCGGATTATGAATACCAATCAACCATAAATAGTTCGATTACCAGCGTAAATTCTCTAAAAGACAATTCTTTTTATATGATTGATTATTATTTGGGTCAACTGGTAGGAGGCACTGATGATAGTTTTGAAGACCTTATTGTAAAGATTTCGTCTGTACAAAAGGAAGATGTAATATCAGTGGCACAAAAAATAGAACTGGATACTATTTATTTTCTAAAAAATAAAAATAAGTAAATTGGTGTTTAAGAGATCTATATGTTTATTGCGATGATAGTTTTATAACATAGACTTTATTCAATCAAAGCTTAAAGTAACAGGAGGATTATGTAATGGAATTGCAACAATACAATCACTCAATATTAAAGGAAACACTATATCATAGCGTAGATAAAAGTGGTTTGAACGTATATGTTTTGCCAAAAAAAGGTTATAGTAAAAGCTATGCTATTTTTGCTACTCATTACGGTTCTATAGATAGTAAATTTGTAATGCCTGGAGAAGATAAAGAGACTGAAGTTCCGGATGGTATTGCACATTTCTTGGAACACAAACTCTTTGAACAGAAAGAAGGAAATGTATTCGATCAATTTTCACGTTTAGGTTCTTCGGCAAATGCTTTCACCAGTTTTACTACTACCGCCTATCTTTTTTCCAGCACTAGTAAGTTTTATGAAAACTTAGATATATTATTAAATTTTGTTCAAAATCCTTATTTCACTGACGAAAGTGTTCAAAAAGAACGAGGAATTATAGGGCAGGAAATACGTATGTATGATGACGAACCAAATTGGAGAGTGTTTTTTAATTTTTTAGGAGCACTGTACCATCATCACCCTGTTAAAAAAGATATTGCCGGAACCATAGAAAGTATTAGCAAGATTAATAAAGAAATATTATATAAGTGTTACAATACATTTTATCATCCTGCAAATATGATTTTATTTGTAGTGGGAGAGGTAGAACCGGATAAAATTATTCGTCATGTGGACAAAAATATCGTTGCAAAAGAATCACCGCAAGGTGAAATTAAAAGAATTTATCCAGAAGAACCAACGACAGTTTATAAACAAAAGGTAGAACAAAATTTAAGTGTATCTCTTCCGTTATTTCAAATGGGTTTTAAGGATATCGATATTGGTTATGGTGGTATAGCATTACTAAAAAAAGATATTGTTACACGCATTATCTTAGAGATGATCATAGGCAAAAGTACCTCACTTTATCAGTCGTTGTATGAGCAGGGGTTAATTAATGACACTTTTCAGACAGATTTCAATGCAGAAATAAATTATGGATTTACGATATTTGGAGGTGAATCTATTCATCCAGAAAAAGTTCAGCAAGAAATAATGCATGAAATCAATAGATTGCAACGTGATGGCTTAGATAAAGCGGTTTTTGATAGGATCAAAAAAGTTATTATAGGGAGATTTTTAAGACAATTTAACAACATAGATAGGCTGGCAAATAATTTTGTAGCTAATTTGTTCAAAGATATTAACTTGTTTGATTATATTAAAACATATCAATCCATAACTTTTGACGATATTCAACAACGCTTTACAAAACACTTTAAAAATGATAATATGGCAATATCAATTATTAAACCGCACGAAACAAATTGAGAATTAAGCATTAAAACCCTTTTGAGTGAAATAATTGTTAAAGTGACTTATACAACATCACTTTTCTTGTGGAGACAGGAAAAAGCGTGTTGCTATATAAAAAGATTAATTTTCCATTCTCTATGCTGCATTTTTCATTAAATAGATGGGGGGATTTGAATGCAACCGATAGTATTTCCAGGGCTAGGGCTAAAATTTATTATAGATCCAACGGCTTTTACAATATTTGGTATACCTATATATTGGTATGGGATTATTATTTCAACCGGATTTTTATTAGCAATTTTACTCACTACATATGAAGCAAAAAGAGTAGGCTTAGATCCGGAAATTATTATGGATATTGCTCTTTTCGGGACTCCTGCAGCGATCATAGGAGCAAGATTGTACTATGTAGTTTTTAATTGGTCTGCATATAAAGATAATTTGAGCGAAATATTTGCAATAAGGCATGGGGGGTTGGCGATATACGGAGCAATTATTGCGGCTCTTATTACTACTGTTATATATTGTAAAGTTAAAAAGATAAATATATGGCGGGTATTTGATATAGGGGTTTTAGGGCTTATAATCGCACAGGCTATAGGAAGATGGGGTAATTTTGTTAATCAAGAAGCATATGGTGAACAGACAAATTTACCCTGGAGAATGGAAGTTTTTGATGTACAAACACAAAGTAGAATAGCTGTACATCCGACTTTTTTATATGAATCATTATGGAATGTAGTGGGATTTTTATTTTTAATTTGGTATCGAAAAAGGAAAAAATTTCATGGTGAGATATTCCTTTTCTATACATTATGGTATGGATTAGGAAGATTTTGGATTGAAGGTTTGAGGACAGACAGTCTATATTTAGGAAACTTTAGAGTTTCCCAAATTGTTGCTGCGATTTCTGTAATAGTAAGTATAGGTTTCATTCGCCATTTTAGAAAAAATACTAACGAAAAGGCAGATATTATATAACAGTTTGCAAAAGCCAGGTAGATCTATATTTACTACCCTAGTTATATTTTATGTCAATATGATATGCTGAATTTAATAAAAAAATGTAAAAAAAATGAAAAAGATAAAAAATAAAATAAATATTGACATATTTTGTATTCCATTATACAATGAAAAGGCAGCTTTTGTTGGAGGTGATTCTATGCTGAATGATCAAATTGTACTTTTGAGAAATAAATTAAATAATTTGTTGATCAAAGATGCTGATTATGAACAAATATATGCTATCAGTATAGAATTGGACAAGCTTATAGTTGAATACTATAATCAAATTAAAGCAGTTAGAAAACAGTCAGGTAATACAGTACAAAATTAGTTTGTGCTATATTAAGTAGTATCAATGAGGTGGAGCATAGGAAATAAAGATAGGACTAAAGATAGGACTAAAGATAGGACTAAAGTATCAGTCCTATCTTTATTTTTTTTGTTAAAAAATCATTGATTCAATTGGAAAAATATTATAAAATTATAGCTAAAGTGGTGAAATGTGGTGCAAAGTGGTGAGAAGTTACATAATTGGGGTGAAATTAGATGTTCATTGGTGAATATCAACATAATATAGATGCAAAAGGACGTCTTATCATCCCTTCTAAGTTTCGTGAAGATCTGGGTGAAAAATTTATAGTTACAAAAGGATTGGATAATTGCTTGTTTGTATATTCACTTGAAGAATGGGCAAACCTAGAATCAAAATTAAAAACCTTACCACTAACCAATAAAGATGCGAGAGCTTTTGTAAGATTTTTTTTCTCCGGTGCAACAGAGTGTGAAGTGGACAAGCAGGGTAGAATACTTATTCCTGCCAATTTGCGGGAGCACGCGGGACTTGTTAAAGATGTAAGTGTTATTGGGGTGTCTACAAGAGTAGAGATTTGGGATAGAGAACGATGGAATAAATATAACAGTGATGATAATATAAGCGCAGATGAAATTGCAGCTAAAATGGAATTTCTAGGTAATAAATGAATTTTCATCATGTGTCGGTACTTTTAAAAGAAAGTATTGATGCTTTAAATATAAAGCCGCAAGGCATATATGTTGATGCTACTTTAGGTGGTGGAGGACACTCATATAGTATTTGTGAAAAATTAGGAGAAAAAGGGAAGATTATAGGCATTGACCAGGATGCTGATGCTATTGCTGCAGCTGCAGAAAGATTAGAATACTTTAAGGAAAAAACCATATTGATAAATGACAATTTTAAGAATATTAAGTTAATTCTTTCTCAATTAAAAATTCCATCTATTGATGGAGTCATTATGGATTTAGGTGTTTCATCCCATCAGCTGGATGTTGCAGAAAGAGGATTTAGCTATCAGCAAGATGCACCTTTGGATATGAGAATGGATAGAAAAAAACCTTTAAGTGCTTATAATATTGTAAATGAATATTCGGAAGAAGAATTAAGTAAAGTTATATTTGAATATGGAGAAGAGAAATGGGCAAAAAGAATAGCACAATTTATTGTGCAAGAACGTAAAAATAAACCGATTACTACAACGCAGGCATTGGTTGATATTATTAAAAAGGCAGTTCCTGCGGCAGCAAGACGAGAGGGACCGCACCCGGCAAAAAGAACTTTTCAGGCAATTCGCATTGCAGTAAATGATGAACTAGGGATTCTTAAATCAGCTATTAAGGATTTTGTAGATGTTCTTCAACCGCAGGGAAGGATTGCGATTATAACTTTTCATTCCCTGGAAGACAGAATTGTAAAGCAAACCTTTAATGAACTCAGCAGAGGGTGTGAATGCCCGCCTCAATTACCAGTATGTATATGTAGGAAAAAACCATTAACGAAAGTTATCACAAAAAAACCGCTTATTCCATCAAAAGAAGAATTGATACACAACCCAAGGGCAAGAAGTTCAAAGCTTAGAGTATTGGAAAAATTGTAAAATGATGTGGAATACGTTGTAATTTAACATTGTTTTTCTATATTAGATTTTTGCTAAAAATATTACTTACTAAAATTAGTTTTCATTTTTTAAATATGAGTAGATGAATATAAGTTGTGGGGTGAGCAAAATGTTAGCAGCACAAAAGGGCAGTAATGCTTATCAATATCAGCAACAGGAATATTATACTCGTGAGCAGCAACAAGAGCTAAACCAATATCCAAAAGTTAAATCTAAAACAAAAGTAAAAAAGATAAGCAAATTAAAAATGATTCTTAGCGTTTTAATATGCTTTAGTATTGCATTTGGTATTATGTTGAGGTACGTAGCAATTACCGAAGCAAATAATAAGGTTAGCAGTTATAAAAGACAGTTGAGTCAGCTGCAAAGAGCAAATGAACAGATGCAGGTAGAGTTGGACCGTTCCATAGATTTAAAAAAAGTTGAAGAAATTGCAAAATCAAAACTTGGTATGAGACGTCCGGAAAAATATCAGATGGTCTATGTGGAATTAAAAAAGAATGATTATGCAGAAATAGTCAATGAGCAAGCACATGATAGTGGCAGGCATGGTAATTTTGCTAATATTCTTGGTGTAATCCACAATGTTTTGGAATATTTATATTAAAATTGAACTATATATATAAGGGTATTATTATAAAATGGGGGAGTGAGGAGTCGGGAATATGGAGACTTTAGTTCTTAATGTTCTGCTTCTGACTCCCCACTCTGTGAAGGGTGGGTTTGTTTTTGGCTGCACCAAATTTAATGATAAAAAAAAGAGTACTTTTGTTACTTGTTTTTTTTACTTTAGCGGCAATAGGTCTAATGATAAGAACAGGTTGGTGGCAGATATATGAAGGTGAAAGGTTGCAAAAAGAGGCTATACAGCAGCAAACCAGAGACAGAATTATTAATTCTAAACGGGGGACTATTTTTGATCGCAATGGGAAGCCTCTTGCAGTCAGTGCTTCAGTAGAAACGGTGAGTGCTATACCAAACGAAATCAGGAAAGCGGGTAATGCAGAAGAGGTGGCTGCAAAATTATCGCAAATTTTGAATATGGATTATGAAGAAATATATCAAAAGATCACTAAAAATAGTGCATATGAAATTGTTAAAAGAAAAATCGAGAAAAAGGAAGCGGATGAAATCCGCAAATTGAAATTTAAAGGTATTCATTTAGACGAAGATTCAAAGAGGTATTATCCTTATGGTAATTTTGCTTCTCATGTAATAGGAGCTACCGGTTTTGATAATCAAGGTTTGTTTGGCATAGAAGCGAAGTATGATAAATATTTAAAAGGCTTACCCGGAAGGATTGTGTCGGCAAAAGATGCCATTGGTACAGATATGCCGTACAAGTACGAGAAATATATTAATCCTGAAGATGGTGTAAATGTAGTTTTGACAATTGATGAAGTGATTCAGCATTTTGTTGAAAAACATTTAGAAACTGCAGCAATAGAAAATAAAGTACAAAATGGAGCAGCTGCCATTGTAATGGATCCAAAGACCGGTGATATATTGGCAATGGCAGTAAAGCCTGATTTTGACTTAAATAACGCTTTTCAGATTCAAAATGAAGAAACACGTAAAGAACTGGAAAAATTAACGGGAAAAGAATTTACAGACAGATATGGTATTGAATTGGGTAAAATGTGGAGAAATAAAGCGGTAGTGGATAGTTATGAACCCGGATCAACGTTTAAAATTATTACTTCCGCCATAGCATTAGAAGAAAATGTTGTAAAACCGAATGATATGTTTAATGATATAGGTTATGTGACGGTTGGAGGCAGACGAATCAAGTGTTGGAGATCATATAATCCCCATGGAATACAAACTTTTATCCAGGGTGTGCAAAATTCCTGCAACCCGGTATTTATTGAAGTAGCCCTTAGAATGGGCGCAGAGGTTTTTTATCGGTATGTAAAAGCGTTTGGATTTATGGAAAAAACTGGAATAGATTTTGATGGAGAAACGGCTGGAATATTTCATAAGTTAAAAGCTTTTAATGAATTAGAGTTGGCTACCGCCTCTTTTGGACAGGGATTTCAGGTAACTCCACTGCAAATGGTCACTGCTGTATCGGCAGTGGCAAATGGAGGAAAATTGTTGAAGCCTAGACTGGTAAAGCAATTCCTTGATAAAGACGGAAATGTTATAAAAAATTTTGAACCTGAAATTGTCCGCCAAGTGATATCGCCAGAAACTTCCGCAACACTTCGAGGCATCCTTGAAACTGTTGTTTCGGAAGGAACAGGAAAGAATGCTTATATAAAAGGGTATAGAGTGGCGGGAAAAACCGGGACATCTGAAAAACTTCCCCGGGGAAATGGTAAATATATTGCTTCTTTTATTGGGTTTGCTCCGGCTGATGACCCTAGAGTTGTGGTATTGGTTATATTGGATGAACCTAAAGGGGATGTTTATTACGGGGGCTTAATTGCAGCACCTGTAGTAGGAAAAATCCTAGATGACACTTTAAGATACTTGGAAGTAGAGCCTAAATTTACCGAAGAAGAGTTGGCCACTATGGAAGTTAATGTTCCGGAATTAAGAAATATGGATGTAAAACAAGCTCAAAAAGCTTTAAAAGATGTTAATTTGAAATATAAGATTGAGGGTACTGGCAATACTATTATTGACCAAACTCCTAAACCCACGGCAAAACTTCAAGAAAATTCTGTGGTAATACTATATACCGAAGGTGCTGGACCGGTTTCTAATGTTACAGTCCCTGATGTGCTCAAAAGATCAGTACTGGATGCGAATAAAATATTAACGGATAGTGGTTTGAATATTAAAATTATTGGTTCAGGAACTGCAATGAAACAAGAACCAGCTGCAGGTACCATTGTTTCTCCGGGAACAGTAGTTGAAGTTGAATTTAGACATACAGACGTTGATTAACAAATTGAGAATGGAAAATTAACAATTATAGTTTCAATAATTTTCCATTTCTCATTCTCAATTCATTTATTGAGGAGGATTTTTATGTTATTAAAAGATTTACTAAAAAAAATAGAAAAAGAAAATATTATAGGCGATGACAACATTGAAATAACTGGTATTGCTTATGATTCCAGAAAAGTTAAAAAAGGAGACCTTTTTGTATGTATAAAAGGATTTAAGGTTGATGGACACAACTTTATTTCCCAGGCAATTGATCAAGGTGCGGCTGCTATTATTGTAGAAAAAGAGATAGCTGAAAAAATTTCCATTCCTATAGTAAAAGTTAAAAATTCACGCAGTGCACTTGCAATCGCATCGGCTACATTTTTAGATAATCCTTCATCAAAATTTAAATTGATAGGCGTCACCGGTACCAATGGGAAGACTACTACAACTTATTTAATAAAAAATATTTTGGAATTAAAAGGAAGTAAAGTAGGGCTGATCGGTACGAATCAAAATATGATTGGTGATAAAGTTCTACCAGCTGAGCGAACAACACCGGAGTCATTGGAGTTACAACAGCTCTTCGCGGAAATGGCGGAAAATAATGTAGATTATGTAGTAATGGAAGTATCATCTCATGCGCTTGAACTGAATAGAGTTGATGGTTGCAATTTTGAAATTGGGATTTTTACAAATATTACACAAGACCATTTGGATTTTCATATCACAATGGAGAATTATTTAAATGCAAAAGCAAAGTTGTTCAAGCAATGTAAAATAGGCGTTATCAATGCTGATGATAGTGCTAGCGAACATATCTTAAATACAGGAAATTGTAAGATGATTACCTTTGGTATAGATAAAGAGGCAGATATTCAAGCAGAAAATATTCTGATATCAGAAAAAGGGATTAAATTTAAAGTTATCAGTAAAAAAACTGATGTATTGACATACGGTGAAGAAAATATTGCATTAAATATACCCGGTAGATTTTCAGTATATAATGCACTAGGCAGTATTGGAGCATGTTTAGCATTAGGTGTAAATTTACAACAAATACAACAGGCATTAAAACTTGCAAAAGGAGTTCCGGGGAGAGCACAAATTGTTGAAACCGGAAGAGATTTTACAGTATTAATTGATTATGCACATACACCTGATGGGCTTAAAAATATTCTAAGCACGGTTAAGGGGTTTGCAAAGGGCAGAGTAGTTACATTAATGGGATGTGGTGGTGACAGAGATAAAACAAAACGTCCAATAATGGGGAAAATAGCCGGTGAATTATCGGATTTTTGCATCATAACGTCCGATAATCCCAGAACAGAAGACCCGGTTCAAATTTTAAACCATATTGAAGAAGGGATAAAAGGTACAGATTGTCCATACATAGTGATAGAAAACAGATTTGAGGCAATTAAATATGTATTGGAAAATGCGCAAAAAGATGATGTAATTGTATTAGCAGGAAAGGGGCATGAAACTTATCAAATTCTAAAAGATAGAACAATTGATTTTGATGAGAAGAAAATTGTTGAAAGTATTTTAGATAGTAAGGTGTCTGGGCTAAGAAACGGAGAGTAATTGTTAACATACTTGGTACTTTGTGTTCTGCCAATACACCCAGAAGAGGCAAACGGAGAGTGGATGATCATGGAACCTATAAAAATTAGTGAAATAGTGAAAGCGACTGACGGGAAGTTAGTGAGTGGTGAGGGGGATATCGCGGTCAACGATATTGTCACCGATAGTAGGCATATTCAGGAAGGAATGTTTTTTATTCCGTTAAAAGGTGAGAAATTTGATGGTCATGAATTTATTGCTAAAGCTTTTGAGAGTGGTGCTGTTGGTTGTGTGACTGAAAACTTACTGGACGGCGAATTTAAGGATAAATTCATTATAAAGGTTAAAAGTACTTTTAAAGCCTTACATGATATTGCACGATATTACAGGGAAAAATTTCCCATCCCTTTTGTTGCAATTACTGGAAGTGTGGGAAAAACAACAACAAAAGACATGGTCGCTCATGTGCTGGGACAAAGATTTGAAGTTCTAAAAACGCAAGGTAATTTTAATAATGAAATAGGACTTCCGCTAACAGTGTTCAGGCTTAACAATCAACATACCATTGGCGTAACAGAAATGGGTATGAGTGGATTTGGGGAAATTAGTAGACTCGTATCTATTGTGAAACCAAAGATGGCGGTTATCACCAATATAGGTTTATCGCATATAGAAAAACTAGGTTCTCAGGACAATATCCTAAAAGCAAAAATGGAAATATTTGAAGCGTTTGATAGTAATAGTGTTGCAATATTAAATGGAGATGACAAGCGATTATTTGCTCTAAAAGGAACATTACCTTTTAAAACAGTATTTTATGGCATATATAATGAAGCTTGTGATATAAAAGTGCAAAAAATATCCTATCTTGGGGAGAAAGGTAGTGATTTTGAACTTGTAATTGATCAAACCTTATATACAGTTCATGTACCTGCGATGGGAGAGCATAATATTTATAATGCTTTGGCATCAATTGCAGTAGGGCTTGAATATGATATTAGTATGGAAAATATTATGAAAGGTATTTTACTTTTTAAACCTGAAAAAATGAGATTGGATATTTTCCAATCTAAAGGTATAAAAGTGCTTAATGATTGTTATAATGCAAGTCCAACTTCTATGGAAGCAGCACTCAAGGTTTTAAGACAGATGGATCATAAAAATAGAAAAATTGCAATTTTAGGTGATATGCTGGAAATGGGAGAATGGGCCTTTGAAGCACATAAAAAGATTGGGGAGAATGTAGTAGAAAATAATATTGATTATCTCATTACAGTGGGATATAATGGAAAAAGTATTGCTTTAGGGGCTTTGGAAGCGGGAATGATGAAAGAAAATATTTTTAGTTTCGATACGAATGAAGAAGTAATAAAATTTATTGATAGCTTTTTACAGGATGGTGACGCGATACTCATAAAAGCTTCTCGCGGGATGAAGATGGAGAGTATTTCGGAGCATATACGAGAGGTGAGATAATAGATGAACAGTATTATTACTGCGGTCTTAATTTCTTTTTTGATTAGTATAATAGTAGGGCCGTTTCTTATACCCGCACTGAGAAGACTAAAATTTGGGCAAAGTATATTGGAAATAGGACCTCAATGGCATGCAAAGAAGTCGGGAACTCCTACGATGGGAGGAATTATTTTTATTATAGGTGTAACTGTAGCTACCATTTTTTTAACCAGAGATTATAAAGTTATGATCTTACTTTTAACTTCGGTTGCTTTTGGAATTATAGGGTTGATAGATGATTTTATTAAAGTAGTTCTTAAAAGAAACCTTGGACTTACTGCAAGTCAAAAATTTTTAGCGCAAACAATTGTAGCAGTTATATTTAGTGTAATTCTATATAATATGGGATTTGTAAATACCGAAATATATCTTCCTTTTATTGATGGCGTAATCGATTTAAGGTGGTGGATATATATACCATTTACTGTTTTTGTTATATTAGGAACTGTCAATAGTGTTAATCTTACTGACGGACTAGATGGATTGGCAACAAGCATAACCATCGTTGTTTCAATTTTCTTTACCATGACAGCCATTACATTTAAAGATATTCATACTGCAATTTTTGCTGCAGCTATTACCGGTGGTTGTATGGGATTTTTACTCTTTAATGCTCATCCGGCTAAAGTATTCATGGGTGACACAGGCTCACTTTTTCTTGGAGGAGCAATTTCGGCTATAGCTGTTGCATTAAAGATGCCGCTTTTTTTGATAATTGTAGGAGGAATTTATTTAATTGAGGCTCTCTCAGTGATGATTCAGGTTGCATCTTTTAAACTTACAGGTAAAAGAATATTTAAAATGAGTCCGATTCACCACCATTTTGAATTAATGGGCTGGAAAGAAACACGTATTGTGACAGTATTTGTTATTGCAACAATAGTTCTCAGCTTTATTGGATTTCTGGGCATTAGTAACTTTTTAATTTAATGATATGTATAGAGGTCTTAGCCGATCTTTTAACCCCCTAAGGAGGTATGCCTAGTGAAAGGCAGAGGTGCTTTTGATTTTGGATTTTTTTTAACAGTTATGATATTACTTTCATTTGGACTAATTATGGTTTTTAGTGCAAGTTCAGCAGATGCTTTTTATCGCTATAATGATAGCTATTTTGTTATTAAAAGGCAATTAATATGGGCGGTTTTGGGATTATTTGCCATGTTTTTTATGGCAAGTTTTAATTATAAAAGGCTGGATAAGTTGGCAATTCCTTTTTTACTATTAAGTATTGTTCTATTAGCTGCGGTACTTGTAGTAGGAACAGAAGTGAAAGGGGCGCAAAGATGGTTAGGGTTTGGGGGATTAACCATTCAACCGTCAGAGGTAGCAAAACTAGCAATTATTATATTTTTTTCTAGTAGATTGTCAAAGAAAAAAGATAAAATTCAAAAATTTTTTACCGGCCTTATGCCATACTTAATGATATTAGGAGTTATAGCAGCACTTGTAATTATGGAACCTCATTTAAGTGGTACGGTGGTAATCATTTTAGTGAGTGTAATATTACTTTTTGCTGCAGGGGCTAGAATATTTCATTTTGTTATTTTATCTTTGCCGGCTATAGCAGGACTTGTATATGCAGTTATTATTGAACCATATAGAATGCGAAGAATAGTTTCTTTTTTAGATCCATGGCAGTATAAAATGAATGAAGGTTGGCAGATTATTCAATCGCTATATGCAATAGGTTCGGGAGGACTCTTTGGTTTAGGGTTAGGTAGAAGTAGACAGAAATTTTTATATATACCTGAAGCTCATAATGACTTTATATTCTCAATAATATGTGAAGAGTTAGGTTTTGTGGGTGCAGCTACAGTGATTATTTTGTTTATCATACTAATTTGGAGAGGTATTAAAATAGCTTTAAATGCACCTGATACTTTTGGAAGTCTTTTAACAACAGGAATTATATCTCTTATTGCTGTACAGGTAATCATTAATATAGCTGTTGTTACTTCATCGATGCCGGTAACAGGAATGCCTCTACCTTTTTTCAGTGCAGGAGGGTCATCTCTTGTGTTTATTATGGGTGGAATGGGAATTATTCTTAATGTATCACGATATTCAAATTGTAATAGGGGATGATGTACTTGAAAATATTATTTGCCGGAGGAGGTACTGCAGGTCATATTAACCCTGCAATTGCAATTGCAAATTACATCCGGGTAAGACATCCTAATTGGGAAATACTTTTTATAGGTACAGAAGCAGGAATGGAAAAAAAACTTGTCCCCAAAGAAGGTTTTAACATAAAGTATATAAATATAAAAGGTTTTAAGCGAAATCTATCCTTTGATACCATTGTTACAGTGAAACAATTATTTGTAGGAACGCTACAGGCAAGAAAGATTATTAAAGAATATAAGCCGGATATTGTTATTGGAACAGGTGGGTATGTAAGTGGACCAGTTGTTTTGAATGCAGCCATGATGAAAATTCCTACTTTGATACATGAACAAAATGTGTTTCCGGGTATAACTATTAAAATCCTATCTCGTTTTGCGGATGTTGTTGCCATTAGTTTTAATGAAAGCAGAAAATATTTAAAAGCTGGCAATAAATTAGTTCATACAGGGAATCCCATTAGACAGGAAATTATTGATGCAAATAGAAGTGTTGCACGAAAACATTTAGGTTTAAATGAAAAGCCATTTATCCTTGCTTTTGGAGGGAGCTTGGGAGCAGATAAAATTAACAGGACATTAATAGAGTATATCGGATATATTTATAAAGAAAATAAAGTACAACTTATGATTGGAACAGGAGAAAGACAATACCAGTATGTAATGGATGAGCTTAAAAAACAAGGTATTCGTTTGGATTTACATAAAAATATTAAAGTGCTTCCTTATATATATAATATGAACGAAGCAATGGCAGCTGCAGACTTGGTGATTTGTAGGGCTGGTGCCATTACCTTAAGTGAAATTACTGCAATAGGAAAACCTGCCATACTAATTCCATCTCCAAATGTAACCAACAATCATCAGGAATATAATGCGAGAGCATTAGAAAAACAAGGTGCAGCAATAGTGCTAAGTGAAAGCGATTTAAATGGTAAAATACTATACAATAAGATTGAAGACCTGTTAACAAATCAAAGTGTGCTGCAGCAAATGGAAAAAAATTCTTTACACATGGGGATTACAAATGCAACAGAAAAGATATATAATATTGTTATAAAATTGTTAAAAATGAAAAGTAAAAAAGTTAATAGGAAATAAAAGATATGAAATTTACAAAAAATTACATATCTCACTACCCGCTATGCACTACCTACCAATTTAGTAACACCTTAACGCCGGTTTGCATAGTATATATTGCAGTACAATTATTTTATAAGCCAGCAGACTGGTGGAGGTGTAAGTTATGAGCAAAATTGTCATTGCTGGTGGTAATAAACTAGAAGGTGAAATTAAAGTTAGTGGTGCAAAAAATACGGTGCTTCCTATATTAGCTGCAACACTTCTTAATGGTGGTAAAAATATTATTCATGATTGTCCTGATCTTAAAGATGTATCTGCTTCTTTACAAATACTTGAACGATTGGGATGTAAAATTCAAAGACAGGGAAAAACGATTATAGTTGACTCATCCAGTATAAAAGATTATCAAATTCCTGATCATTTAATGAGAGAAATGCGGTCTTCGATGATCTTTTTAGGATCAATTATTGCAAGATGTCGCAAAGCTATTTTAAGCTATCCCGGTGGTTGTGAGATTGGACCCAGGCCTATCGACTTACACTTAAAAGCACTAAGACAATTGGGCGTTAAGACAAGTGAAGCACATGGTTACATATACTGTGATGTTGATAGACTTGAAGCGAATGATATAAATTTAAGATTTCCAAGTGTAGGTGCAACAGAAAATACCATGCTGGCAGCTGTGTTAGCTAAGGGAACAACTATTATACGTAATGTGGCGAAAGAGCCTGAAATAG
This sequence comes from Clostridiales bacterium, assembly GCA_030156665.1. Classification (GTDB taxonomy): domain Bacteria; phylum Bacillota; class Clostridia; order SK-Y3; family SK-Y3; genus JASGMB01. The sequence goes on along the minus strand of JASGMB010000009.1, from coordinate 39,225 downwards.
TAGACCTACAGGATTACCTTAATGCAATGGGTGCAAAAATTTCCGGTGCAGGAACAAGTGTTATAAAAATTGAAGGTGTATCCAAATTACATGATGTAGAACATACAGTTATTCCTGATAGAATCGTGACATCTACATATTTGGCAGCAGCAGCGATTACCGGAGGAACTGTTAAAGTGACCAATACGAATCCGGAAAATCTTCAAGCTGTACTAGCAGAGTTGAGGGAATGCGGATGTGAAATATATTTAGAAAAAAATGCAATTACACTTTCAAGGCCTTCTGTATTACAGCCGGTTGATGTAATTAGAACACTCCCTTATCCCGGTTTTCCTACTGACGTACAGGCGCTTATGATGGCAGTATTGACACTTGCGAAAGGGACCAGTATTATTAGTGAGACGATTTTTGAAAATAGATTTAAACATGTGGAAGAATTAATAAGAATGGGTGCTGACATCATGGTTGATGGGAGAGTAGCGGTTATAAGAGGGGTTGAAAAGTTGACGGGGGCCAATGTCAATGCAATGGATCTTCGAGGAGGTGCTGCCCTTGTTATAGCAGGATTAGCTGCGGAAGGAGTTACTATCGTAGAGGGTGTTCAGCATATTGATAGAGGTTATGAAAATATTGAAGATAAATTAGCATCACTAGGAGCAGATATAAAAAGGGTGGATTAGTATAATGATACTTATACATAGCAGTAGTGGTAATTTTATTACCACTACTGAAAATAAAGAAAAAAATAGGCGAAAAAAGAGGACAAGCCGAAGTTTTTTGGCAATACTCTTACTAATAATGGCTATTGTTTTAACTTCTTTATTTTCACCTTTTTTTAATATTATAAATATCAATGTAAAAGGCAATAAAACAATTGATTCACAAAGCATAATTGATGCTTCCGGAATTGAAAAAGGCATTAATATATTTAGAGTAAATATTGGTGAAGCAAAGCAAAACATCTGTCAGATCCCGTATATTGATTCGGTGAAGATAAATAGGAATTTACCTAGTAGAATTACAATAACGGTAATAGAGCGAAAACCTGTAGGATATATCCCGTTTATGGGTTCATACATATTAATAGATAGAAAAGGAAATGTTTTAGAAGTTGTTTCTCAATTAACGAATAAAAATTTACCCATCATTAGAGGTTTGAAGTTTAATGAATTTAAATTAGGAGAAACAATTCAAGTAGACCAAGAAAAAAAATTAGCAGTGATTGTTTCTTGTATGAAAGAGATTATAAATTATCAATTACTACAGCAGGTTTCGCAAATTGATGTACATGATATCAACAGTATACAGCTTACGATAGAGGATCGGATAAAAGTTAATTTAGGAGATAGTTTAAAAATGAATTATAAAGTAAATTTTTTAAAGCAAATATTAGATGAATTGCAGGATGGGGAAAAAGGATATGTTGACTTAAGCAATGAAGATAGAGCTACCTTTAGACCAAATGAATAAGTGGAGGTGGAAAAATGAAGAACATTAAAACGCAAATAGCTATTGCATTTATTTGTATCATATTGGGAATCATGATTTCAATTCAATTTAAAAGTGTAAAAAGAAATGATTCTTTAGCAACAAAACAATTTCAGAGGGCAGATGAATTACAACTGGAACTGAAAAAAGAGCAGGAAAATAATGAAAAACTTTATAAACAACTATTACAATATGAGAAAGATTTAAATGCTTTAAGAACTGCAGCTGCTGAAAACAGTGGATATGCAAAAGAATTATTAGAGCAATTGAAAAGAGCAGAAATACTAGCCGGATTAACAGATGTAGAAGGTAAAGGCGTCATCGTGACCCTTGATGATAGTAAGCTAAGAAATGACAGTTCAGTTCCTGTAGATGAAAATTATTTTCTTATTCACGATGAGGACCTCCTTATGGTAATTAATGAATTAGCGGATGCGGGTGCAGAAGCAATTTCTTTAAATGATGAACGATTGATAGCTACCAGTGAAATAAGGTGTGCAGGTTCTACAGTTAGTGTTAATAATAATAGACATGCAACGCCGTTTGTGATTAAAGCGATAGGTGACCCTGACACAATGGTAGCGGCATTAAATTTAAGAGGAGGCGTTAGAGATATTTTAGGACAATGGGGTATTGAATTTGACGTAAAAAAATCTAATAAGATTTTAGTACCAAGGTACAATGGAGTAATTAACTTTAAATATGCATTACCGGTGAAGAAGGAGGGAAAATAAAGTGATACTTATTCTGGGCTTAATGATTGGCTTAATAATTGGATTTTTAGCTCCTGTTCACATACCTTCCCAGTATTCATCTTATGTTGCCATTGCTATCTTGGCAGCTCTTGATTCGGTATTTGGAGGGATAACAGCAAGTGTTCAAAAAACTTTTGATATTAAAATTTTTATATCGGGTTTCTTTGGCAATGCTTTATTAGCGGCACTGCTAACATACATTGGAAAGAGATTGGATGTTGATATTTATCTTGCCGCTATTATTGTTTTTGGTACTAGGCTATTTCAAAACTTTGCAGTTATTAGAAGATTTTTATTGAATAAATATTTAAAAAACGATAATATATAATGTAAGCAGGCAATAAGTTCAGATAATTTTTGAGATAAGCTAAATTTAATATTTATTTAAGTATATAAATATCAGATACAAAAGAGTTGAAGGGGGCCGTTTTTGGTGTTAGAATTTGATACAGATATGGAGAACTTTGCACAGATAAAAGTAATAGGCGTTGGAGGTGGAGGCAACAATGCTGTGAACAGAATGATTGCAGCTGGATTGCAAGGCGTTGAATTTATTTCTGTTAATACTGATAAACAAGCACTTCTTCTATCTAAAGCCTCTCAAAAGATACAAATTGGAGACAAGCTTACCAGAGGTTTGGGAGCCGGGGCTAATCCTGAAATTGGTCATAAAGCTGCCGAAGAAAGCCGTGAAGAAATTGCTCAGTCAATAAAAGGAGCGGATATGGTATTTGTAACTGCAGGTATGGGAGGAGGAACAGGTACAGGTGCTGCCCCAATTGTAGCTTCTATTGGGAAAGAAATGGGGATACTTACAGTAGGAGTTGTGACGAAACCTTTTACTTTTGAAGGTAGAAAGAGAATGATAAACGCAGAAAAAGGTATTGCAGAATTAAAAGAATGCGTAGACACTTTAGTGACCATTCCCAATGATAGATTACTTCAAATTTCAGAGAAAAAAATTTCATTTATGGAAGCTTTTAAAATGGCAGATGATGTACTAAGACAAGGGGTTCAGGGTATTTCCGATTTGATTGCTGTGCCGGGATTAGTTAATTTGGATTTTGCCGATGTTAAAACCATTATGAAAGAAACAGGTTTTGCTCATATGGGAATAGGTAGAGCAGCAGGAGATAATAAAGCGGAAGAAGCTGCTCGACAGGCCATTCATAGTCCTTTATTAGAAACATCTATTGAAGGTGCAAGAAGGGTACTTCTTAATATTACTGGGGGAAGTGACCTTGGTTTGTTTGAAGTTAACGCTGCTGCGGAGTTAGTTCAAAAATCAGCAGACCCCGACGCAAATATCATTTTCGGAGCAGTTATAGATGAAAATCTAAAGGATGAAATTGTGATTACAGTGATTGCAACGGGCTTTGATAAAGGGCCTCATCCCAAAAAAGATAATCCTATACTCGACAAGATAAATGAAAAGAATCAGTCTAGACAGGATGATGATGATTTGGATATTCCTACCTTTCTACGTCGGAACAGAATAAAATAAAAGAATCTTCAATTCTAAACCTCGGGCATAAAGCCCGAGGTATTTTTCAAGGTAGATTCTCTTGATATTACGCTTTGCTTTATAATAAAAATATAAAAAAGAAAACGACATGAAGCTTCATGTCGTTTTCTTTTTTATATTCAGCAGCAGCTTTTGACAAATTTTTAAGCATATATTAGATATAATAATCATAAATATATAAGCTTTTGAATATTAGTAGAATAGAATAATATTGTACTAATGAAAATCAACTCGACATAAGATTTTATGTTTTATCATTTGATTTTCATTAATATGGAGGCATTTATTGTGAAACCGATTGTATATGTAGATATTTTATTTGTTATAAATTTACTAGTCAATTACATATTATTATGGACTACTGGAAAAATAGCCAAAAGAAAAGCATCTACAATAAGACTGATTATCGGGGCTTTAATAGGAGCAATTTATGCCGTTATAATGTTCTTTCCTGCTTTTAAGATTTATTATACAGTAATAGCAAAATTGCTATTTTCTATGCTATTAATAGCTATTACTTATAATATTGAAAAAATAAAGGAATTTTTTAGGGTTTTGGCAATATTTTATGTAGTGTCTTTTACGTTTGGAGGTGCTGCACTAGGTTTATTTTACTTTACCAATGTTGGTGCTTTTGTTGGTGCTCTTGTCAGCAATGGCGTAATCTATTTTGCTCTGCCTTGGAAAACTTTATTTTTTTCTAGCCTCATCGCATATATTATTATTAGAATTACATGGCATATTTTTTACAAAAAAATTTGTAAGGAGAATATGTATATTCCAATTACCATTATGTTTGATAGTAAAAGTATATGCATTAACGCATTGATAGATACCGGAAATTCATTACATGACCCGATATCAAATTCTCCAGTTATTATTGTTGAATTTGAAGCTATAAAAGACCTACTGCCGGAAGATATTCAGAAAATTTTCAAAGAATATAGTGAAAATGATTTGAATCTTATATCTAAGATAATGGATAATTCGGTTTGGATTTCAAGATTTAGACTTATACCTTTTTCTTCGTTGGGAAAAGAAAACGGTATGTTAATAGGATTCAAACCGGATGAAATTGAAATAATAGAAGGTGAAGAAAAAAAAGACTTAAAAGATATTATTGTTGGAATTTACAACAATAAACTATCAAAAGATGAGAAATATATGGCTTTATTAAATCCGGAAATAATAGGATAATATTCTCGGTGAAGTTTGAAACTTTGAACCATTTAAAAGGAGCTGATATTTTGCAAATAGTAAACCTAAAAAAGTTATTAAATATAAAAATGTATGTAAGAATAAAGTATGTGTGGTTACTACAGAAATTAAAAATATATTATCCTACAGAAATTTATTATATCGGCGGTAGTGAGGCATTACCGCCACCTTTAACAGCGGATGAAGAAAATTATCTTATTTCAAAATTGGATGAAAGAGACTTTGCAGTTAAAACCATTCTCATAGAAAGAAATTTACGTTTGGTAGTATATATAGCTAGAAAATTTGAAAACACCGGTGTAGGTGTTGAAGATCTCATATCCATTGGAACAATAGGACTTATTAAAGCAATTAATACTTTTAATCCGGATAAAAATATAAAATTAGCTACATATGCGTCAAGATGTATTGAAAATGAGATATTGATGTTTTTAAGAAAGAACAATACCGTTAAAAGTGAAATTTCAATTGACGAACCTTTGAATGTTGATTGGGATGGCAATGAGCTTTTACTATCTGATATTTTGGGAACTGATAATGATATTATTTATAGGAGTATTGAAGATGAAGTAGATAAGGAACTACTCACCATTGCGATGAAAAAGCTGTCTGCAAGAGAAAAAAAAATTATGGAACTGAGATTTGGACTGCAAAATGGAGTTGAAAAAACACAAAAGGAAGTCGCAGACATGTTGGGAATATCTCAATCTTACATTTCTAGATTAGAAAAAAGAATTATTAGCAGATTAAAAAAAGAAATTAGTAGAATGATTTGAAGATAAGAATAGATGCCATATTAAAATAACAGTACAATGATATTTGATTTTTATGTAAAGCTGTATAATTCACTTTAAATTAAAGAAATTTAAAGTAACGCAATAATAAATTTATTTAATAGTAATATATTGGTTTTATTATAGGGTTTATAACGACATATTGCCGTATAAAAAAGACCTTCATGGTAATAATGATATTGACGTTGATTTTAATTACCTGGAGGTTTTTATATGTTAATAAATAAAGTAGAAATATGCGGAGTAAATACATCTAAGCTGCCAGTTTTATCAAATGAACAAAAGAAAGCATTATTTGAACGAATTCATCAAGGAGATACAACCGCCAGGGAAGAATTTATAAAAGGAAACCTTAGGTTGGTATTAAGTGTAATACAGAGATTTAACAATCGTGGAGAATATGTGGATGATTTATTTCAAGTAGGATGTATAGGACTTATCAAAGCAATAGATAATTTTGATGTTTCACAAAATGTAAAATTTTCTACTTATGCAGTACCGATGATTATAGGTGAGATAAGACGATATCTAAGGGACAATAATGCGATTAGAGTGAGTCGTTCACTCAGGGATATAGCTTATAAAGCATTACAGGTAAAAGAAAAATTAACCAATAAGCACTCAAAAGAACCAACGATTACTGAAATTGCAAAAGAGTTGGATCTCCCGAAAGAAGATGTTGTTTTTGCACTGGATGCAATACAAGATCCTATATCACTATTTGAACCGGTGTATCATGATGGAGGAGACGCAATTTATGTAATGGATCAAGTCAGTGACGAAAAAAATCAAGACGAGAGTTGGCTGGAAGGAATCTCCTTAAGAGAAGCGATGCGTAAGCTAAATGAACGAGAAAAACATATTTTAAATCTTAGATTTTATGAAGGAAGAACGCAAATGGAAGTAGCAGAGGAAATAGGTATTTCTCAAGCACAAGTATCAAGATTGGAAAAAAGTGCTCTTGCACATATGAAAAAATATATTTAAGAAAATAGTTTAATACAATATACAGTAATTATCTCATGTTTATCATTTTAGTATCAATCTAAATATAAATGAATATTATAATAAAAGAAAACAATTAATTTTGATTTCTATTCTCAGCTTTCAATTCTTCATTCGCAATTCTTAACTCATATGAGGGGGTGGATGTCTTGGTGAGGGCATCGGATTTTAGACAAAAAGAAGTTATTAATATTGCTGATGGAAAAAGATTAGGATTTGTATATGATGTTGAAATTGATATGAGTAAAGGAGTAATTGAATCCATTATAGTACCAGGTCCCGGTAAATTTTTAGGTTTATTTGGTCATGATACTGATTATGTCATACCTTGGGACAGTATAAAAAAAGTCGGTGAAGATATTATACTGGTAGATATGAGTCAAACAATGAAGAAAAAATACTTGGAGTAAAGCATGATTGCAGAAAATATTTATAAGAAACATATCTATTAAAAATAAACATAATAGGACAATCGCCTTTGGTGCATTGATGTGCCTATCGGCACAAAAAATTAAGGTAGATTGTCTTGATATTGCGCTTCGCTTCATAATAAAAAATTAGACGGTTAACATTTCGCTAAGTGGTTAACCGTCTAATTTTATTATTCTGCAAGGTTTGCCTAGAAGCTTGTTATTTAAGCGGTAAATTTTAATAAAGTGTTATTAAAAAATATAAAAAAAGGAAGGATTTTTAAATTCTATGTAGAATAATATATATACAATTAATACACATCTGATATATCACGGTGTAAATGTGAATTTTATAGGTTCAACAACGATTTTTGTGTAAGTAGGGACTAATCCAATATCGATTGGTAAGTAATGTAATTTTCATCATTACTTTTACCAGCGATTTAGAAACTTATTTTTGTATTTATTAGCAGTCCCTTACTTTACAGGAGTAACTTGGTTTTATGTGATAATTTAACCAAAACAAACATTTACATTACCCCTTATGTATATTCGTATCTTGAAAACAGAAAAATCCTTAAGCACAAAATTCAAACTTGACGCGGATTTCAAAGTTTTTTTCATTACGGAATCCGTAGGCACGCCTTTTAATATTCTTAACCTTATGATTGAACCCTTCTGTGGGACCATTTGATATATTACAGTTATAATAGTTAAGAATCTGAGGCTGCCAGCGGTCAAGGGTTTTGGTAAAGGATTGAAGTTCAGGTATCTGGCTTTCTTTAACCTGTTCTTTGAAGTAATCTATGAATGCCATAGCCTCTTCTTTTTCGGTTATATCAAAGAACTTTCGGAACTCTTCCTTGAGAGCAAAACATTCACCAAGTTTAGGATATTCATTACACACCTCAAAAAGCCTGTTTATCTCATGAACCTCAAGGTCTTCAAAGTTCTTTAAAAGAGCCCAGCGGATACCGAATACTTTATCCTTATCACCTTCTTCCTTGCGCACTTTGTTTTGAATGTGCTTGCGTGCATCATCTACCAACTTGTGAAACAGTTGTGATATGTGAAACCTGTCAATGACAGGCTTGGCATTAGGTAGAGATTTCAATACTGCATTACAGTAACTTTTACTCATATCAATTGCTACACCAAGGATTCCATCTTTAAACTCTTGAGTTTGGTTATCGAAAAACTCTATTACATCTTCCTTTGTCCTGCCATTGATAATATCTATAACTTCACCTGTTTCAAAGTTGTAAACCATGGCCTTGTAGTTGTGTCCTTTCCTTACTGCTATGTCATCTATGCCAATATATTTAACAGTTTTTGTTTCTTTTGAATCCAGGTGTTTCTGTTCATAATAGTTGAAAATCCTTTGGCACCTACCATGGCTTATATCAACTATTTCACATACATTAGTAATTGTGTTTTTACTGCACAAATCAAAAATATATTTTTTATATGGGATGGTCTGACGCTGGTACTTCCTTATAAAATCATAGGTTTCATCAAATGGGTGTTCAATATCACAATCACATTTGAATCTTCTTATAGGTAGTACTAACAAGGTATCCATACCCCATATTGGTAGATGGTCATAGCACTGAACCCTTATATCATGAATCCTATCAGTTACTTTACCGCAGTCAGGGCAAGGAGCAGAACTACTGATAGGTTTTGCAAACACTATTAATGTTCCAGAATTTACATCGGTATGAATGACTTCAATCCCTTGAAGTCCTAACAATTTTGTAGTAAAATCTATTACGTTGATCATAATCCGATACCCCACTTTTTTAATTTTTGTTTGCATATAAAATGATAAAGGAGTTATCGGATTTTTCATACCTTTTTACCATCGAATTGGTAATGTAATTTATGGCAATTTCATGCCTCCACAAAATTCGTTGATGAACCATTTTATATGTATTTAATAACACAAAAGATAGTGCAAATCATTTATGCTGTTAGTAGTAAATAATGTTCAAAAATTATATAAAGGTTTAGAGGGGTTTGTTTTAATGCGGGAAAAAGAAAAAACTTCAAAAAAAGCACTAAAGGAAAAGGCTTACCAGTTAATTAAAAATCGGATTATTTATTGTGAAATGTTGCCTGGGGATGATATATCAGAAGAACAGCTTGCACTTGAACTAGGTACCAGTCGTACGCCTATTCGTGAGGCGCTTTTGCAATTAGAAAAGGAACATCTTGTGGATATTTACCCGCGAAAAGGTACATTTGTGTCACAAATATCATTGCAAGATATATATGAAATATTTCAGATAAGACAAATTATCGAATGTTATGCTGCAAAAATGGTATGTAAACGCATATCTATTGAAAAGTTAGAACAATATAGAGAGGCATTCACCCATTTTGATGATGACTCAGATGATTATAGAGATTGGATGGCATTAGATAGAGAGTTCCATACGTATATTGTTGAAAATACTCAAAACAAAAATCTGACTCAGATCTTTGTGAACATATTAGACAAACACCAAAGAGCCCGCTATGTGCTCGCAAGTAGAATTCCCAACCGCGTAAAAGATTCTGTGAATGAGCATTTTAAAATTATAGATGCGTTAATAGAACAGGATGAACAAAAAATTGAGGAAGCAGTAAAACTGCATATTAATAACTCTCGAGAAGGGTTTTTAATGCTTAAAGGTTTTTTTGTTAATTAATGAAGATAGATGTGTGACGGTAAATTTGAATTTAATAATCTATAGATTATTAGTGGCACTAGCACAACGCATTATTTAAAACTCCTTTAGCATGGTCAGAAGAATTAGCCCGGTATTTATTTATATGGGTAATTTTTCTCGGTTCTGCCGTAGCAGTAGGGAAGAAAAGTCACATTGTCATTGATTTTGTCATAAGATATCTTCCGGACCGCTTTGCGGCCTTTGGTGATTTGGTAGTAAGTTTAATTATTGGAATTTACCTGGTAATTATTACTTATTCCAGCTTCAAAGTATTACCGGTAGTAGCGTCAAGTTTAACATCGGCGTTGCAGATTTCTTATTCGTATGTCTATGCTGCACTTCCTATCAGCAGTTTAATTACTGTAATATATTTAATTGAAAACATTATGAATGACTTTTCAAGATTACGGAAGGGGGCGTAGAAAATATGATGGGTTTGATGCTTTTATCTTTTGTCCTATTATTAATTGTAGGAGTACCTTTGGGGTTTGCGCTTGTACTTGCTTCGGTTATTTATACGATTACAGGAAGTAACATTCCTTTGCCTTCTTTTCCACAGAGGATGATTTCAGGTGTTGACTCTTTTGCATTTATGGCCATTCCATTTTTCTTTCTAGCCGGTGAGATCATGAATCACGGTGGGTTAACAAAGCGTTTGGTAAAGTTTGCAAACGGTCTGGTAGGATGGGTTCATGGCGGTTTAGCTTATGTAAAAATAGTCGTAAATATGATATTGGCAGGTATGTCCGGTTCAGCGTTAGCGGATGCAGCTGCAACTGGAAGTGTACTTATTCCGGCAATGGAGAAAGCAGGATACGAGAAGCGATTTGCTTCGGCATTTGTTGCATCGGCGGGTACTATTGGACCGGTTATTCCCCCGAACATTCCTTTAGTTATTTATGCTATTATTGCTGGCGTATCGGTAGGTAAATTATTCCTTTGTACCGCAATTCCCATTATGGTTACCATCACTTTTTATTAAGTAAACTATTAAAACCGTTAAACTATATTTGTAAAGGGAGTTATAGTATGGGTAAAGACAAGATTAAATCATTGTTAGAACGTGTAAGAGAGCTTGAACGGAGTGAAAAAAATCAGCTTAGAAAAGAAAAGTGGTCCTGTTTACCATACACGGCACGTGACCAAATATTAATATGATACATGTAGGTCCTTGGACAAATGTCAGGGAGGCAGCAGGTATTTTTAAAGATAGAGCACCATTGGAAATATGTATGAATCCGCAAAAAGATATTTTAGAAGCAAACGAACAAGATATGAAAGTAAGAATCCAAGAAATACTTGATAAATGCAAGGCACTAGACGTAGGAGGCTTTACTTTAAAAGTAAGTGGTTTAATGCAGCAGCCGACACTCCAACATGCCATTTCACAAGCAAAATTATGGAATGATTCTTTAGCTTTACACTTTCCGTTAAATACGTTTCAAAAAAGTCAACCTTGAGAATCTTTTATAAAAAGACTTTTTTATAATTAAAAGTTTCAATATCCACTGCCTATGTTTGAGAACTTTTATAAGTGTTAAAAATTTGTTTTGGTTTTTGTCAAAATGATTATTGATTCATAAAATCCGGGTTGTAATATTAAAAAATATATAGTATTATCACATTAACAACACAAATTGCACATTTCGAAGAATAAATAAACAACTTATTCATTTTAATATCTTTTAATAGTGTTTTGAAATTGTTTGTTTAAAACAAAAAGTTGATTAATTAAAACAAAAATAATATTACAGGAAGTGATAACAGTGAATACTGAACGTCGAGAGATCATTAAAAACCATATAATTAAATACGGAGAAGTTAAAGTATCAGAGCTACAAGAACTGTTTCCGGATTTATCTGCTATGACCATTAGAAGAGATCTTGCTTACCTTGAAGATAAAGGATTAATTATCAGAACAAGGGGAGGTGCAAGAGCGATTCCTTTTGCATCGAGCTTAAGAGAGGATCTGTATAGCTTAAGAGAAGTAAAAAATATTGAGGCGAAAGAAAACATTGCGAAAAAGGCAGTTAAATTTGTTGAAGCGGGACGTTCACTTTATTTTGATTCTGGTACGACAATCATGAGTCTTGCTAGAATACTTCCTGATGAAAATTTGTCTATATTAACAAGTGGCCCTAATATTGGTTTAGAGATAATAAAGAAAAACAATCCTTCGGTGACACTGATTGGAGGACTGATAAGTAGGAATAATCTTTCAACATCGGGAATGCATTGTTTAAACTTTATTAAAGCGATTAATATTGATATTGCTTTTATGGCTACTTCTGGGTTTTCTTTAGAAAGTGGTTTTACCTCAGGGAATTTAAATGAGTGTCAAATTAAAGAGGCGGTTATAAAAAAAGCAAGAAAAACTATTATGCTTATGGATTCAAGCAAAATAGATAAAAATTTGCCATTTACTTTTGCAACATTGAAAGATATTAATGTCCTTATTTGTGAGAATACTTTACCGGAAAAAATATATAAAGCTGCTGAAAAAAAAGGCGTTCTCCTTTATTGATATAAAAGGCGCTATTTAGTTATGATTTATAACCTATAATCAATTGACGAATAGATGATATTTTGATATAATGTTCGTATCGAACATAATTTATGTTTATAATGAACAAATTTAATATTTTAGTGAACATAATTGCAGTTTACCAACAGATCTCTATTATTTAAAGTTTAAATAAAATTTTAATTTATTTTAAAGATAGGAGGCTTCATATGGCTACAGCAGTAAAAATGCCGCAAAAAGGGTTGTCGGAAGAAAGTGCCATCATTGCACAGTGGCATAAGAAAAAAGGAGACAGTGTAAAAATCGGAGATGTATTGTTTTCAATTGAAACAGACAAATCAACCTTTGATGTAGAATCAGAAGTAGAAGGAACTATTCTTGAAATTTTTTATCAAGAGGGAGATGAAGTACCTGTTTTAAGTGATGTGTGTGTAATTGGTGACAAAGATGCCCAATACAGTCCTGCCAATGTAAGCACATCAGACACAATTCAACAAGCAGAAGTTTTACATGAATCAAAAGAAATAGCAAAAAAAGTAGTAAATGCAACGGATACAATATCTAATCCAATCGACTCCCTTGATAATGACAAAATTAAAATTTCTCCCCGTGCAAAACACCTTGCACAAAAAATGGGCATTGATTTTAGCTATGCTGCCGGAACCGGTCCGGAAGGGAGAATTATCGAAAGAGATATTGTTGCAATGATGGAAAAAGGACCCTTTGTTACTTCTGCTGCAAAGGAAGAGTATATGCAGTCTGGAAGCGAGAATACGATAGGAACCGGTATTGGCGGCAAAATCACTACAAGTGATTTACAACAGCCCGTTATGCCGGAAAAACAGCCTGTACATAGTGAACAGTCTGTTCAGGACGAATATGAAGAAAGAGCTTTAAATCGAATTAGAAAAGTAATTGCAAAAAATATGCATCATTCCTTGTCCTCTACTGCACAGCTGACGCTTAATACATCCTTTGACGCTACAGATATTTTAGCGTATCGCAAGAAGTTAAAAATTAGTATGGATAGACTGGGACTTCATAACATTACAATAAACGATATTATTCTTTATGCAGTTTCAAGAACACTATTAAATCATAAAGAACTTAATGCACATTTTTTGGATGACAAAATGCATATTTTCCACAATGTACATTTAGGTGTTGCGGTCGATACAGAAAGAGGATTAATGGTTCCGACGGTATTGAATGCGAATAAAAAGTCCTTAAATGAAATTTCCGGTGAAGTAAAAATTTTAGCAGAAGAGTGTCAAAAAGGTACAATCAACCCGGATATGCTGAAAGGCGGCAGTTTTACAGTTACTAACCTTGGAAGTTTAGGAATAGAGTCGTTTACACCGGTATTGAATCCGCCGCAAACAGGAATTCTTGGCGTCAATACAATTACGCAAAATGTAAAAGAAGTGAATGGAGAAATTGTATATTATCCATCTATAACATTATCGCTTACTTTTGATCATAGAGCATTGGATGGGGCACCGGCCGCAAGATTTCTCAAGGAATTAAAAACCAATCTAGAGAATTTCAGTATTCTTTTAGCTAAATAAGAAAGTAATTGGAGTGTGAAAGTATGATTTACGATTTAATTGTATTGGGGGGCGGGCCCGCAGGATATCTGGCTGCTGAAAGAGCAGGTCATGCAGGATTAAATACTCTGCTTATTGAAAAGCGGTCTTTAGGTGGCGTATGTTTAAATGAAGGGTGTGTCCCGTCTAAGACCCTGTTGCATTCTGCAAAAATATACGATTATGCATTATATAGTAAAAAATATGGTATTACCTGTGAAAGCGTCAGCTTTGATCATCAAGCTGTAATTGCAAGAAAAAACAAAGTGATAAAGACGCTTGTAACTGGAATACAAATGCAACTTAAAAAAAACAAAGTAACAGTGGTTGAAGGGTATGGTAAAATTCTTGGCAAAACCCGTGAGGGCTATGAAATTGGTGTGAATGATAAGACTTATATAGGGAGCAGATTACTCATTGCAACAGGTTCTGCGCCAGTAATTCCTCCTATTCCGGGTGTTAAAGAAGGGCTTGAAAAAGGGACTATATTAACAAACAGAGAGATTCTAGATATTCAAAAAGTTCCTGAATCACTGGTTGTGATTGGAGGAGGCGTTATTGGTCTAGAGATGGCGTCTTATTTTAACTCCGTAGGAAGCAAGGTAACTGTCATTGAAATGTTAGACCATATTGCGGGTAATACTGATAGGGACATTTCGAATATATTGATGAAAAATTATGAAAGGAAAGGAATTGTTTTTCAGCTTCATTCAAAGGTAACAGAAATAAGAAAGGGAGAAGTAGTCTATGAAAAGGATGGTCAAAAGATTTCGGTACAAGCTGAAAAAGTGCTTTTAAGTATTGGTCGAAAACCTGTTATAGAAGGAATAGGACTTGAAAATATTGGTATTGAAGTGCAAAGAGGACGTATTAGGGTGGATGAAAGATGTAAGACCAATATTCCTGAAGTTTATGCAGCCGGAGATGTGAATGGTAGGTCTATGCTTGCTCATACAGCCTATCGTGAAGCGGAGGTTTGTATTAATAACATACTTGGGAAAAAAGATATTATGCGATATCATGCAATCCCTGCAGTGATATATACAAATCCTGAAGTTGCATCGGTGGGTGAGACCGAAGAGACTGCAAAGCAAAAAGGAATTGATTTCCAAGTGGTTAATTTGACAATGAAATACAGTGGACGATATGTTGCTGAAAATGAGGATGGGGATGGTATTTGTAAGCTATTGCTGGATAAGAAGTATAAAAAGCTCATAGGCGTTCATATGATAGGCAATCCTGTATCGGAAATTATTTTTGGTGCTGCATTGATGTTAGAGACTGAACTTAAAATTGATGACATAAAAGAACTTGTTTTTCCTCATCCTACTGTTTCAGAGATCATTCGTGAAGGTATTTTTAATTTTTAGAATCATAAAAAAAATAAAGGGAGAGAATAATATGCCAGTAAGTCAATTTATTGATCCAAAAGTGGTTAGAAAAAGTGGAACCTTAACTTTTAAAGATATTCCGCTAAATCAATATAACAAAACACTAAAAGATGAAAAAGAAAATTTCTCAAAAGAAGAGCTGTTGAGAATTTATAGAGATATGATGTTTATTAGAGAATTTGAAACTATGTTGTTGAGTGTTAGAAGCAATAAAATATACAATGGCATTGAATACACATATACGGGCCCTGCTCATTTATCTATTGGGCAAGAAGCTGCTGCGGTAGGCCAGGCCTATATTTTAGAAAAAGATGATTATATTTTTGGTTCTCATAGAAGTCACGGAGAAATCATTGCAAAAGGACTTTCTGCTATTCAAAAGTTAAGTGATGATCAACTTTTGGAGATTATGAAAGATTTCTTCGACGGTGCTGTATTAAAAGTAGTGGAAGGAAAGCAGCAAGATAAAAATAACGTAAAAGAATTGGCGATTGACTTTTTATTCTATGGAACAATGGCAGAAATCTTTGGCCGTGAAACTGGATTTGCAAAAGGATTAGGTAATTCCATGCATGCCTTCTTTACTCCATTCGGTATCTACCCGAATAATGCGATTGTTGGCGGTTCAGCCGGTGTTGCAATGGGTGCTGCACTGTATAAGAAGGTAAATAAGAAAAAAGGAATATGTATTGCCAATATCGGAGATGCGTCCCTGGGCTGTGGTCCTGTATGGGAAGCTATGAATATGGCGGCAATGGATCAATTTAAGGAATTATGGGAAGAAGAATATAAAGGCGGACTCCCCATTATCTTTAACTTCTTTAACAATCAGTATGGCATGGGTGGACAAACTGTTGGAGAAACCATGGCATATCAAATTTTAGCAAGGGTAGGTGCCGGTATTAATCCGGATCAGATGCACGCGGAAAGAGTGGATGGATATAATCCGTTTGCCGTTATTGATGCGATGAAGAGGAAAAAAGCGATCCTAGAAGAAAATAAAGGACCTGTTTTATTAGATGTACTCACTTATAGAACAATCGGTCATTCTACCTCTGATGCTAACTCATACAGATCTAAGGAAGAGATAGATGCCTGGACAGCAGAGGATTCTATAGCTGCCTATAAAGGAGAGCTTTTAAAAGAAAAAGTTGCTACTGAAGCAGAAATTGAAGAAATAGATAAGAACGTAAAAGAAGTGATTACGAAAGTATTTAAACTTGCTATTGACGATACTGTTTCTCCAAGGATGAACCTTGTAAAACATCCGGATGCCATTGCGGATGTAATGTTCTCAAATCAGAGAATAGAGAAAATGGATGATAGACCGTGTGAAGTATTAATGCCAAAAGAAGAAAATCCACGAGTTAAAAAGCTTAAAAATAAAATAAGAGTTGGTATTCAGGATGGAAAGCCGGTTTCCAAGCTAAGAGCGTATTCTTTAAGGGATGGAATATTTGAAGCAATTATTGATAAATTCTATACCGATCCTACACTCATTGCCTATGGAGAAGATAACCGAGATTGGGGAGGAGCCTTTGGTGTATATCAAGGATTAACGGAATCTTTACCATATCATAGATTCTTTAATGCTCCTATTTCCGAAGCTGCTATTGTTGCTTCAGCAGTTGGATATGGACTTTGCGGAGGAAGAGCAATTGTTGAGTTAATGTACTGTGATTTTATGGGAAGAGCAGGAGATGAAATCTTTAACCAGCTTGCTAAATGGCAGAGTATGAGCGCCGGCGTTCTCAAGATGCCTATTGTATTAAGAGTATCAGTCGGTTCAAAATACGGTGCACAGCATTCACAGGACTGGACATCACTGGCTGCACATATTCCAGGGCTCAAGATTGTTTATCCTGCAACCCCTTATGATGCAAAGGGTCTTATGAATAGTGCTTTAATGGGAACAGATCCGGTAGTTTTCTTTGAGAGTCAGAAAATTTATGACATGAGTGAAATGTTCCATCTTGAAGGTGTTCCGGAAGGATATTATGAAGTTCCAATTGGAGAGCCGGATATTAAAAAAGATGGAAAGGATATCACCATTTTAAGTATTGGACCTACTTTATATAATGCGATGGAAGCCGCTAAAACTTTGGAAGAAAAATACGGTCTTTATGCAGAAGTAATTGATGCACGGTCCATCGTACCTTTTAACTATGAAAAAGTGCTTGAATCTGTAAAGAAAACAGGAAAGCTTCTTTTAACCAGTGATGCTAGTGAACGTGGTTCTCATTTGAATGACTTTGCAAGAAATATTACAGAGTTGGCGTTTGATGATCTTGATGCACCTCCAGTAGTAGTAGGAGCAAGAAATTGGATTACACCGGCCTTTGAACTTGAGGAATTTTTCTTCCCTCAAGCAGATTGGATAATTGATGCGATTCATGAAAAAATTATGCCGCTTAAAGGTCATGTGGTTAAAAATAACTTTACAAAAAATGAGCAATTAAGAAGAAATAGGTTAGGTGTATAGTTAGATTATATTTAAAAAAGGGTCATTCCATAGGTTGCGTTAACGTATACAAACACATATCTATGTTTAGTTTTTAAATTAAATAGTGAAGACAAAGCAAAGAGGGCACAGTCAAATTTTGTTTTCTGTGCTCTTTTTAAAATAATTAATAAGAAATGTCTAATCGCTTTTAATGATGAATTGTAGGAGGTTTTAAGATGAACTTGAAGACCAGGATTCTTTATACCAAAACATTTGACCCTTGGTGGAATTTAGCTGTTGAAGAATATTTATTAGATAGTGTACAAAAGGATCAATGCATATTATATTTATGGCAAAATCAAAATACTGTTGTCATAGGAAAAAATCAAAATGCCTGGAGAGAGTGTAGAACTAAACTATTGGAAAAAGAGGGAGGAAAATTGGCGCGGAGAATTTCAGGTGGAGGAGCCGTATTTCATGATATAGGAAATCTCAACTTTACCTTTTTGATGAATCGTGAAAATTATGATTTTGAAAAACAGGCGGGTGTTATTCTGACAGCAGTTCAAAAATTGGGAATAGCAGCTGAAATGACCGGACGTAATGACTTAACGATAGAGGGACGAAAATTTTCAGGCAATGCATTCTGCTTTAGGAAATCAAATGCTTATCATCATGGTACAATATTAGTGTCGGTAGATATAAATAAATTAACCAGATATTTACAGGTATCAGAAGAAAAGATAAAATCAAAAGGAATTCAATCTATCCGGTCAAGGGTAGTGAATCTTACTGAATATAAACCTGCACTAACCATCGACGAAGTAGCATATGCAGTTATGGAAGCATTTAAAGAAACATATGGCGGGAATCCACCAATTACTGATGACACTGACTGGATGAATGGTACCGCACTAGAGGAGCTGTATAAAAAATATGCATCATGGGAATGGCGGTATGGTGAAGCACCAAAATTTGATATAGATTTAAGTACACGTTTTCCATGGGGTGGGATTGAAGTTGGTTTGCAGCTTGTAAAGGGGAAAATAAAAAAAGCATACGTCTATTCAGATGCTATGGATGAAGAGCTAATCAGTACCATTCCGCAGGTGTTGGAAGGTTGTATTTTTGAGTCTGCAACTTTGGCAAAAAGTATCCGAAGCCTAGAGGTGGAGGGAGAGAGAAAACAAATCATGGAAGATATTGCTGATTGGTTATATAACAAAGGATTTTAGTATTTTTGTTTCTTATATCTTCCTTGTTTGCAATTGTAGAAATATTATATGAAATTCTTACGTTCTATTAGAATTAAATATATGCAATTGCATATATTTTTTGGTTCATCAACGATTTTTGTGAAAAATGGGGTGTCAAGGATTTTTTATATGTAATTTATTCCATGTTAATTTATGAAATCCTTATAAATACTGACTTTCAGAAAACTCCTTGGTAATAATTACATGTAAAAAACTCTTGACCACAAAATTCGTTGTTGTCCCAAAAAGTTTACACACTTTACTTGACAAGGTCATTTTTTGTAGATTATAATATACTTGTGATATATTACAAGTATATTATATAAATCGTTATGATATTATTGTTGCTATTGATTATGATATAAGGAATGAAGCATAAGAAATTATAAGCTAGTGAGGTTTATTGAATGCAAAAAGAAAAGATTTCTAAGAAGGCATTAAAAGAAAAAGCGTATCAAGTAATCAAAAATAAAATTATTTTCTGTGAAATGATGCCTGGTGAACATTTATCGGAAGAAAAGCTTGCAGCGGAGTTGGGAACAAGTCGTACACCTATTCGTGAAGCAATTTTGCAGTTGGAAAGAGAGAATCTTGTAGACATTTATCCTAGAAAAGCAATGTTTGTATCGCAAATATCAGTGCAGGATATTTATGAAATATTTCAAATACGACAGTTAATTGAACCGCAGGTTGCGAAAATGGTTTGTAAAAACTTGTCTCTTGAGAAGTTAGAATATTATCGTCAGTATTTTAGTGATTTGGAACATAACATCAATAATTTCGCCGAATGGATAAAGGTAGACAGAGAATTCCACAGTTATATTATTGGAAGTACCAACAACAATCATTTAATGAAAATGTTTACTAATATTTTAGACCAACATCTAAGAGTACGTGTGCTGGCCAGCAGGATTCCTACACGAGTAAAAAATTCTACTTTGGAGCATACACAAATCATAGATGCATTGATAGACCATGATGAAGATAGGATAGAACAAATGGTGAAAGTACATCTTACTAATTCCAGAGATGCTGCCTTACGTGTTGAGGGGTTTATTCATGATTAAACAAGACAATTAAAAGACAGGACTTATAAAATTATTAATATAACGCGTTGTGCTGGTTCAAAAATATTGTGACAGGAGAGAAGTGAAAAAAGTCTTTGAAACTTTTAGCGACTAGTATGATACTTTAACCAGTACCACAGGTAATATATCGATAACAAATGTCTTATAAGAAAATATAAAAAAAGGAGTTGAATGAGTTTGAAAGCTATTGTGAAAACAACAAGAGAAAAAGGTTTTGATTACATGGATGTGGAAATGCCTAAAGTTGGTCCCAGAGATGTACTGATTAAGGTGAAAGCAGCAGCTATCTGTGGTTCCGATTTGAATTTTTATGTTTGGAATAAGGCTTTTTGTGAAGGACTGGTAAAGGAATTACCCTTTATACCTGGACATGAATGTTCTGGAGAAGTAGTGGAAGTCGGTTCTGCAGTCACTCATGTAAAAGCGGGTGACAGGGTTTCCTTTGATAGTCATATTCCTTGTGGTTACTGCAGACAATGTCAGATTGGGCGACCGCATACATGTACTAACATGGGCTTATTTGGTCATAACATGAATGGCTGTTTTGCAGAATATACAGTTGCAAAAGAAACCGGTGTAAGAAAAATTCCTGATGCACTTTCCTGGGAAGCAGCTGCATTGTTAGAACCTCTGGGAGTTGTCATTCGCCCTGTACTTGAATCTGGCGTAAGCATGTCTACCGTATGTATTGCAGGATGTGGACCCATTGGACAGTTTGCAATTTCATTGACATCTGCATTAACTGCTTCAAGAATATTTGCAGTTGATATTAATCCTCAGCGTTTGGCGTTAGCAAAAGAAATGGGTGCAACTGATTTAATTGATGCAAGAGAGAAACCTAACTTTGGTGATTATTTAATTAATGAAACAGAAGACGGATTAGATATTTTTATAGATGCATCCGGTAATGTCCATACCATTAATGAAGGACTTAGATCTTTACGCTTTGGCGGAACAATGTATATGGTAGGTAATCCAAAAGAGCCCCTTGTAATAGAAAATCCGATGAGGAAAATTACATTAAGAGAAGTTACAATAAAAGGTAATTGGGGCCGCAGTATGTTTGAAACATGGGAAAAAGCTGAAAATTTCTTGTTAAGTGGAAAAATTAATTTAGATAAAATTATTACGCATAGATTCCCAATGAGTGAATATGAAAAAGCATTTGAAATAGCAAAATCAGGAGAAGGGTGTAAAATTCTTTTATATCCTGAAGAATAATAAAAAAGACTTTTAAAAGAAGTATTTTATAATGAAGCCTTTTTTGAAACACATTTAACGAAAAGTGTAAAACTAAAGAAAAAATATACTTTCCTACGAAAACAAAAATAATTATTTTTATTATACAAGGAGGACTTATTATGGAATATGAAGTAAGTAAAATGTTTGGAATTGCTGGTGATGTGGCTATAGTAACAGGAGCTGCAGGCGGTATAGGAAAAGAAGTTGCATTAGGAATGGCATCTTTGGGAGCAAAAGTGGCACTGGTAGATATTAGTGAACAGCAGCTTAATAAAGCAGTAAAGGAATTTCAAGAAAAGGGTTTTGACGTAATAGCCATTCCCACTGACGTTACCAATGAAGAGAGTGTACAGGCAATGGCTGCAAAAACAGCCCAGCACTTTGGGAAAATTGACATTCTTGTAAATTGTGCCGGTGTTGCATATTTAGAAGATACCGTTACTTTTAATAAAGAAAAATGGGATTGGGTAATGAATGTAAATGTAACTGGAACTTTCCTTACTTGTAAAGCGGTAGGCAAGTATATGGTAGAACAGAATAAAGGGAGAATTGTCAACTTCTCTTCTGTGCGAGGATTACAGGGTAAAGCAAAATATTCTGCTTATGCTGCCAGTAAGGGTGCAATCAATACATTAACTAAATCTCTAGCAACCGAATGGGCTCAAAATAATATCAATGTGAATGCTGTTGCGCCAATCTTTACGTTGACCGATATTAATAGAAGTATCTTAGACGATAAAAAAACATACGAATGGGTAATTAGCAGATTACCAAAAGGAAAACTTTGTGAAACCCAATGGCTTGTGGGACCTGTTATATTTTTATGTTCTCCATGTTCAGAATTCATAACGGGAGATATTCTATATGTTGACGGTGGTTGGACAGCTAGCTAAAAATTAGTATATGGGTTGGTGACCGAATAAAATATGTGCATTAGTGAAGGGAATGAACAAAATGCGAAATGAATGCTTTGGCTTAAGAGAAAAATTGCTTTTTAAAACGTCCGTTTCAAATTTTTCCGAAGAATGGGAAAATGTTAGGGTTTACGCTGGAATTTACAAAAACCTGATAATTCAGAATATTTATCATGGGACATCATAAATGATGAAGCTAATAAAAATTATAACTTGTTAACGTCATGGGGAGCAAAAGATAAGGTTGAGTATATAAAAGCTGAAGTTACAGATATTAAGAAGAGTAATCTTACAAAACTTTCTTACATGTCAGATAAAAATGAGATTAATACGCGATGGGGTAACGATTATGCTTCGGGTCTGACAAGAGCGATTCGAAGAGGAGGTATTCTGGTAACGACAAATCCTCCACTCATTAATATGGATAGAAAAAATAATCCCGAGGTATGGGCGCAAAGACTGGAAGAATTAAAAGCAGCTAATTCCGGTATTTCCTCAGATAAATTAGTTTCTTTATTAACTATGAAAGTTGTACTCGAAAATTGTAAAGAACTAAGACCAATTTTTGAGGCTTCAGAAGAAAAATTTGGATATGTAAGTCTTCAAATTAATCCTAAGAATTATAATGATGCTGTTAAAATGGCGGAAGAAATCGAATTTCTATATGAAGAATTAAAGAAAGAATTAAACGGGACACCGAATGTAGTATTTAAAGTTCCGGGAACAAAAGCATCTCTGGACACAGTAAAGAGAGTAACTGCAAAAGGTATTGGGGTAAACATTACTGTTAGCTTTTCAGTAGATCAGCATTTGGCTTTTGCAGAAGTTATTGAACAAGGCAATGCAAAAGTTTCATTTGTGGTAATGATGAACGGAAGATTAGATGACCCAATTAGAGATGAATTGCAAGAGATTGGACTTCCGGATGCACAAGAAGTAGCAAAATGGGGCAGCACAGCAATTATTCGCAGATCTTATGATCTTTTATACCGAAAAAATAAATATAAAAAATCTGCTATATTGACTGCTTCATTAAGAGGTCCATGGAATATAGATGCTTCTATTACAGATGGAGAAATTCCAATTTTCATTACTTCTTTTCCTGATAAGGCAGAGGAGTATGATAGCGAGAAAAGAGAAATTGTATCTCATATTGATGAAGAAATACCTGCTGAAATATTAGAAAAATTGATGAAAAGTAAATTGTTTAAACAAGCTTATGAAGTGGGTGGTTTAACTGTTGATGGATTTGATGCTTATAAACCGGTAATAGTAACGCTAGATGGATTCATCAAGGTTTATGAGGAATTGGTAGAATATACGAGGTGATTCAAATGGATGATTTAAAAAATAAGGTGGCCATTATCACTGGTGCAGCCAGAGGGATTGGCGCTGCCACTGCAAAACTACTGGCTGAACATGGTGCGAGTGTAGTGATTGCTGATATCAATCTGGATGCAGCAATCGCTACTGCGAATGAATTTATTGAGAATGGTTATGATGCTATGGCAGTTGATGTTGATATTACTAGTGAGCATTCCATTAATAGCATGGTAAGCAAAACGGTTGAAAAGTATGGTAAAATTGATATCTTAGTGAATAATGCCGGTATTGTAGACGCTACACCTATCCATGATATGGGATTAAGTGATTGGGACCGTGTGATAGACACTAATCTTAGAGGAACGCATTTATGTTCTCAAGCGGTTATAAAAGAAATGATTAAAAATAAAAGTGGAAAAATTGTTAATATAGCTTCCATGGCAGGCCAAGTAGGCGGTTTAAAAGTGGGGCCAAATTATTCTGCGGCTAAAGCTGGAATTATTTGTCTTGCAAAATCTTATGCGAGATACGGGGCACAATATGGAATTACTGTAAATGCTGTTTCTCCGGGATTTATCGAAACAGAAATGACAAAAGGAAGGGACGACCCAAAGTCTGTACCACTAGGACGTTTAGGTACTCCTGAAGATGTTGCCAAAGCAGTATATTTTCTTGCTTCATCTTTGTCCGATTACATCACTGGCACTACCATTGATGTAAATGGTGGGTTACTAATGAGATAGATGCTAAATATGATTGATCAATTAAAATATGGATAAAATTTTCTTATCCATATTTTATTTTAATTGGATTTTTGTGCTGCCTAGCATCACATATTTTTAAAGAAAATCACATTTCTTTAGAGAGGAGGTATTTATTAAACTTGTATATATTTGATGTATATTTAGTTTAATAGAGAAAAAATGAACAATCGAGCAGCATTAATTACAGGGGCTAGCTTGGGCATTGGCGCTGAAACGGCAAGGGAACTTGCAAGCATAGGATTTAATATAGGAATAAATTATCGCAGTAGTGAGGCTGAAGCTCACAAAGTAAAACAACAAGTAGAACAGATGGGCAGGAAGGCTATTCTTCTTAAAGCTGATGTTTCACAAGAAATAGAAGTAAAAAATATGGTAAATCAATTTATCTCCGAGTTTAGAAGAATTGATGTACTTGTTAACAATGCAGGAGTGATGATCAAGCGGTGTCCTGTAGAATTGATGGATTTGGATTTGTATAATAGAGTGATGGATGTAAATGTAAAAAGCTGTTTTTTGTGTTCTAGAGAAGTTATACCTTATATGAAAAAACAAAAATGGGGCAGAATTATCAACTTGTCTTCTATATCGGCCTTTAATGGTGGAGGCGTAGGTGCAGCAATTTATGCAGCATCAAAAGGTGCAATTGTTACATTTACTAAAGCGCTTTCAAAGGAGGTAGCGGAATATGGCATAAGAGTTAATGCTGTCGCTCCAGGTACTATTGATACTCCATTCCATAGTGTAACATCTCCGAAGGATATGGAGGACAGAAAAAACAGTCATCCTTTAAAACGACATGGAAGAGCGGATGAAATTTCAGCAGTTGTTGGATTTCTAGTATCAGAACGAGCAGATTACATTTCCGGTGCTACTATAGATGTAAATGGTGGAGAATATTTAAGATAAAAATTATCATTGAGGGTTGAATGTTAGAAACGAATGGCAGATATAAATATAAATCGATATATCGATAACCAATATCTAAATTTAAAATAAATTAATGTAGTTATCGATGAAATTAACCAACTTTAAATCATAATATTTAGTTTTAAAGCTGGTTAATTATAAAAATTTAATGGTGAAATGCTTGTTCTTTCAGTAGAGCAAGGGCAATCAATTACGATTATATTTGATTACCCTTGCTCTATTTATTTATACTAGGTATAAAGTCCTATAGAAAATATTGCTAAAAATATTGACAGGCATTTCAAATGTGATACAATATATAGTGCAGCGGATTGGATAACAATACCAAATATAGCGAAGTATAAATCATAACCCAAAATTCACTCCACTAATGGATGTACTTAATGTCTGGATTTATATCTAAAATTTTATTGATAAGGACTGCGACAGAAAACTTGGCTGCTTACAGTAGGTGAATGTCGCATAAAATTTCATCAAAATCTACTGCTTAGAAATCAAGAGAGGGCTTACCTTGCAGAATAAAATTAAAGATTTTGATATATTGGTATTTTACATAAAATGATCAAAACGATAAACAAATATATGGGAAAATGAGGAATTTAGGAGGGATGAAATGCGGTGTCCTTTTTGTGATTATGAGGAAAGTAAAGTAATCGATTCAAGACCTACCGATGAGGGGCTTGCAATTCGCAGAAGAAGAGAATGTTTGAAATGTAGCAAACGCTTTACTACATATGAAAAGGTTGAAAATATTCCTCTCGTGGTAATTAAGAAAGATAAAAGTCGTGAGACTTTTAATAGAGATAAATTGATGAATGGTTTATTGCGAGCGTGCGAAAAGCGACCTATTTCATTGCATAGTTTAGAAAATATTGTAAATGAGATAGAGGGAGCGATTTACAATTCATTAGAAAGAGAAGTTACATCACATCAAATAGGTGAGATGGTAATGCAAAAATTAAAAGATTTGGATGAAGTAGCTTATGTTAGGTTTGCTTCGGTTTACAGACAATTTAAAGATATTAACAATTTTTTAAATGAGCTGAATAAGTTATTGAAAGAAACCTAATACGAAGCTTTTACTAATTTTCATTTATAATTTGAATAAATATGAAAGGCGGATCTCAAGGTGATAGAAAAAATTAAGAAGCGTGATGGAAGGATAGTAGATTTTAATCCTGACAAAATTACAAATGCAATTTTTAAAGCAGCTAAAGTTTTAGGTGGCAATGACTATGAAATGTCAAAGGAATTAACGGATAAAGTTGTAAGTTATTTACAAGATGAATTAAAACTTGAAATTCCGGAAGTGGAACAAATTCAAGATGCTGTGGAAAAAATATTGATAGAGACAGGGCATGCTGCGACAAGCAAACAATATATTTTGTATCGTGCTGAACGAAGTCGTATCAGAGAAAAAAATACGCGGTTGATGCAGATATATAAAGATATTACCTATGTGGAATCGAAAGATAACGACATTAAGAGGGAAAATGCAAATATAGATGGCGATACTGCAATGGGTACCATGTTAAAATATGGGTCTGAAGGTGCCAAGATGTTTAATGAAATGTTTATACTTAAACCGGAACATGCTAGGGCACATAAAGAAGGAGATATTCATATTCATGATATGGATTTTTTGACATTAACAATGACTTGCTGTCAAATTGATATTCGCAAGCTTTTTAAAGATGGTTTTAGTACAGGACACGGGTATTTGCGTGAACCTAACGATGTAGCAAGTTATGCCGCCTTAGCAGCCATAGCGATTCAATCCAATCAAAATGACCAGCACGGTGGTCAAAGTATTCCGAATTTTGATTTTGGTATTGCTCCAGGAGTGGCTAAAACTTATCTAAAATTGTACAAATCCAACCTTGCAAAATACTTTTATGTAAGTATGGAAGATGACAGTAGAGATTTTAAAGAAATTGCAGAAGAAGTTGTAAATAAAACGATACACCAGACAGGCTGTAAGCCTTCAATGAAAACAACAAAAGAATACTATCAAAAAGAACTTGAGAATTTTTCAGAATATATTGAAGACCACGATATGATAAAATCAGCTCAAAAATTCGCAGAAAAGTTTTCATTAATAGAGGTAGATAGAGCTACATTTCAGGCGATGGAAGCCTTTGTACACAACTTAAATAGCATGCATTCACGAGCAGGTTCACAGACGCCGTTTTCTTCTATAAATTTTGGGACTGACACTTCGCCTGAAGGCCGGTTGGTAAGTAAAAACTTATTATTAGCTACTGAAAAAGGTTTAGGTAATGGGGAAACACCGATATTTCCCATTTTAATATTTAAAGTGAAAGCAGGTGTTTCCTATAATGAAGGAGACCCAAACTATGATTTATTTAAACTTGCATGTAGAGTTAGTGCGAAGAGATTATTCCCTAATTTTAGTTTTTTAGATGCCCCGTTTAATAAGCCTTATAGTGATAGAGGAATAGATTCGGAAGTCGCCTATATGGGCTGTAGAACAAGGGTAATTGCTAATACTTATGATCCAAGCAAAGAGATTACTAGCGGCAGAGGTAATCTTAGTTTTACTTCAATAAATCTTCCCAGATTGGCAATTATGAGTGAGGGGAACATAGAAAATTTTTTTATTGAAGTGGATAAAAAAATTGATATTGTTATAGATCAATTATTAGAACGATTAGAGATACAATCTAGAAAGAAAGTTAAAAACTTTCCATTTTTAATGGGACAGGGAATTTGGATAGATTCAGACAAGTTGGATTGGGAAGATGAGATCAGAGAAGTTATAAAACATGGTACACTTACACTGGGCTTTATAGGATTGGCTGAAGCATTAATAGCGCTAGTGGGCAAACACCATGGAGAGTCTGATGCAGCGCAAGCGTTAGGCCTTAAAATTATAGGACATATGCGAAAAAGAATGGATGAGGCAAGTAATAGGCATAAACTTAATTTTTCATTAATTGCAACGCCGGGAGAAGGGTTGTCGGGCAGATTTGTAAAGATGGATAGAGAAAGATTCGGAATTATCCCTGGTATAACGGATAAAGAATACTATACGAATTCATTTCATATTCCTGTATCTTTTCCTATATCTGCATTTGATAAGATACAGAAAGAAGCCCCTTACCATCAATTAACGAATGGAGGACATATCACATATGTCGAATTGGATGGTGATCCTGTTAATAACTTAGAAGCTTTTGAAACAGTAGTTAGAGCAATGTATGAGGCTGGTATAGGATATGGTTCTATTAACCATCCGGTCGATAGAGATCCCGTATGTGGATATTCTGGCGTTATCGGCAATCAGTGTCCAAAATGTGGGAGGATGGATGGTGAAAAAGATATCAAGTTTGAAAGAATTAGAAGAATTACCGGGTATTTGGTAGGGGACCTTTCCCGATGGAATGATGCTAAAAGAGCAGAAGAGAGAGATAGAGTAAAACATAGCTTTAACCAACTTTAAAACTAAATATTATGATTTAAAGTTGGTTAATTTCATCGATAACTACATTAATTTATTTTAAATTTAGATATTGGTTATCGATATAACGCATAGATAAAGAATGTTTTCCCTCAGTTTTACACTTTCCGTTAAATGCGTTTCAAAAAAAGGCTTCATTAAAAATACTTCTTTTAGAAGCTTTTTATATATTTTATAAATCTGACAGGGAGTTAAATAAAATGAGCAAATATATTGACTTACATACTCATACTATAGCTTCAGATGGCTCTATGACACCTTCACAACTAGTACAATATGCTGCCCAAAAACACCTTGCAGCAATAGCTATTACAGATCATGATACGGTAAAGGGAGTGGAAGAAGCTGTTGTTCAAGGTAAGCAAAGTAATATAGAAGTGATTCCAGGAGTAGAAATAAGCGTAGATTTTGAAGGGGAAATGCATATTTTAGGATATTTTATTGATGTGGAATCACCAATTTTAAACAACACCTTGGAGAGGCTAAAAACTTTTCGTAAACAGAGAAATCCTCAAATAATTCAAAAATTAAATGAATTAGGCATTGAGATTACAATGGCTGAAGTACAAAGAAAAGCGAATAGTGAAATTATCGGACGTCCTCACATAGCAGATGTAATGATTCAAAAAGGATATATTAGTAGTATAGATGAAGCGTTTGATAAATATTTAGATAAGGGAAAACCTGCTTATGTAAAAAAACAAAAGTTATTACCGAAAGAGGGGATTGAGCTAATAAAACAAGCAGGAGGCTTTGCTGTTCTGGCACATCCCATTTATTTGGAAGAAGAAGGTGTTGAATTAGAGATATTATTGAAACAGCTTATACAATATGGGTTAGATGGCATTGAAGCATATTATTCTGAATATACCAAAGGAACACAAAATAAATATTTGGCAATAGCAAATAAATACAATTTAATAGTAACAGGTGGAAGTGACTTTCACGGAAAAACCAAACCTAAGTTAGACTTAGGGACAGGTTATGGTGCACTAAGAATACCCTATCATTTGTTAGAGAGAATGAAGAGAGCCCGAGGTATTTTGTAAGGTAGATTCTTTTGAAACTTTATGCGGCATTCATCCTGACCTATAAAGGGTCAGGTTTTCTGCCGCAGTCGTTATAAAAAGAATACCCGGGATAGCTCCCGAGTATTTTATTGCCTAAAATAAGATGTTCAGATGTTCATTTCGTTCACGTAATTCTTCCAGTTCATCAAATTCAGTAACCAATTCGTCTGACTCTTCTTGCCAAATAGAAGCATTTGTACCTGACAAAAACCTTTTCTTTATATTATACATTTTATTATCTTGCTTACGCTTCATAAAATCACCTCTTTATAGAGTGTGCATTTATATGAAGAATTATTTATTTACAGCTTTATCTTTTTCTTTTTTTCCGTTAATTAATGATTCGCTTGCTTCGGGTAGTTTTTCTTGTTTAGGACCGTTTTCAATCATTTCACAATTACCTTGAAATAAAGCGCCATCATCAGTGATCAGACTATGCGCTTTAATATCACCGGTAAGTTTTGCAGTATTTGTAAGTCTGAGCTGTTGTCTGGCTGTAACATTTCCTTCGACAACACCGGAAATAATAATATTATTTGCAAATATATTGCCAGAAATGGTTGCTTTTTCGCCTATAATAATATCGCCTTCAGCCTTGATTTCTCCTACTGTTTTTCCATCTACCCTAATAGTACCTTCTAGATCAATATTACCTTCAAAAAAAGATTTTTCGCCGATAAAGGTATCGACGGAAATAATATTGGACTTTTTCTTAGATAACATATACTGTGTACCTCCATCGTTATAATAGTATAGATATAGCATGAGAGCATTAATACTTATAGAAGTATTCGCCATAATTCGGTGAAAATCCTCCTAAACAAGCAAAAAATTTATAACGAGGAAAGTATCAAGAATTTTTAAGAGATATTTGAAAAATATGAATGAAATTAAAAAGTAGAGGTATAAATTCATAAGAGAT
Source organism: Clostridiales bacterium (assembly GCA_030156665.1). Lineage (GTDB taxonomy): Bacteria > Bacillota > Clostridia > SK-Y3 > SK-Y3 > JASGMB01. Next base: position 8,384 of record JASGMB010000009.1, on the reverse strand, counting down.
GGAAATAATCATGATAGTTACATGGAAGGCAAACTGATTCTTTTTTTACACATCTGATGATGTGTTTTTTTTATGATTGTGTAGATAGTATAAGCTGTATAATACTACTTGATATAACAAATACTAATTTTAATTTCTGGAGGAGAGTGATAAAAATGAATCATGCAAGTAAAAATCAGTTAACGGCAGTTGCACAAGCCTGCGATCACTTTGATTCGAGTGGCGTTATCAATAGTAAAGTTTCTACTGAGGCAGAAAATATATCATGTAGAATGTGTAAAAATTGGGATGGGGAAAAATGTATTATAAATGTATTTGATAATGTACTTACAAGTTTGGATCAAACATAAATTTCACGTTAAAGTGCATAAAAAATTTAAATGTTAATTTATTACCAAATAAAATTTAATAAAAAAGAATATGGTGAAAATAAATTTGAAATTTACCTCTAATAGATATTCAAGAGATATTCCTAAATATTGAAAATGCCTGGATAGACATGTCCAGGCATTTTTTAATTGACAAATTCATAGTAAAATAATATAATCATAATAAAATGCTTTATCGATTTATAACTTTAGTATATTAAAGTGAAGGGTGTGGACTTATGTCAAAATGGAAATTACATACGCCTGAAGGTGTTCAGGACATCTTACACGAGGAATGCATTATAAAAAGAGAAATTGAAGAGAGAATAGGCAGTGTCTTTCAAAGTTATGGATATTATGAAATTCAGCCTCCTACTTTCGAATTTTATGATGTTTTCGAAGGGGAATCAGGGCTAATAGAGCAGGAAACGATGTTTAAATTCTTTGACCATCAGGGCAGAATTCTGGTATTGCGTCCGGATATTACTACACCTATTGCAAGAATTATTGCTACTAAATATAAAGATATAGTGCCTCCTATGAGATTATGCTATATAGGAAATGCATTTAGATATGCTGAACCTTATCAAGGAGCAAGGTTAAGAGAATTTACACAGGCAGGAATAGAATTGATAGGTATGAATACGCCTGAAGCGGATGCGGAAGTTATTGCAGTAACCATTAATGCTCTTTTGGCTTCAGGGCTTAAAGAATTTCAAATAGAGATTGGGCAGGTTGAGTTTTTTAAAGGCCTTATGGAGCAAACAAAATTGGCTGAGGCTGATATTGAAAAGATGAGAATATTAATTGATAATAAGGATTCATTAGCAATTGAAGAACTGGTACAAGGATATAAAATAGATACCCAATTAAAAGATATCATATTAAGTCTTCCTTCATTATTTGGAGACATTAACGTACTTGATAAGGTTGAAAAAATAACTAAAAATGCTAAATCGTTAAATGCACTTAAAAATCTCCGGCAGGTGTATAGTATTCTTTTAGATTACGGGCTGGAACAGTATATATCAATAGATTTAGGAATGGTGCAAAGCATTAATTATTATACAGGAATAATTTTTAGAGGTTTTACTCATGGTCTAGGTTTTCCTGTATGTTCAGGTGGAAGATATGATGGACTAATAAGTGAATTTGGAAAGAATTATTCTGCAATGGGTGTTGCTATTGGCATCAATCGTTTGATGTCTGCTCTGGAAAGACAAAAAGTAGAATTTAAGTTATGGAAAGTAGATAGTTTGATTACCTATGCCAGTTTCAAAGAAGGACGAAAAAAAGCTTTTCAGATTGCTGATGCACTTAGATCCCAAGGCTTAGTTATCGAGATGTATGTTGGTAAAGGTTCAGCGAATGAGGTCGTCAATTATGCAAAAAGCAAAAAAATAGATGGCATCATTACGGTACATGATGGTGAGAATATAGAACTCCATAATTTATTAACGGATGAAAAAATAAAAACTACGGTGAGTGCATTACTAAACCGTAAAGAACAGTAAAATGTAATGAATTGTATAAGAAATATGTGTCGGATGATATTGGTATTTTAGTATATATAATTATGAAAAATGATGATGGGGGCATGAGTATGAAGTATATTACAATTGCACTTGCGAAAGGAAGATTGGCAGACCTTTCTATAGAGATATTTGAGTCTATTGGACTGAACTGTAGTGAAATGAAAGAGAAGTCAAGAAAATTAATCTTTACTGATGAAGAGAAGAAAGTTAAATTTATTTTAGTAAAAGCGTCTGATGTTCCAACTTACGTTGAATATGGTGCAGCTGATATAGGAATTGTAGGAAAAGACACATTACTGGAAGAAGGACGAAATTTATATGAAATGGTAAATCTTAAATTTGGCGCGTGTAAAATGGTAGTAGCAGGACCACAGGAGTTAAAGGATGAATTGGATAACCTTAACAATAAACGGGTTGCTACAAAATATCCCCACATAGCAAGAGATTATTTTCAAATTAAGAAAGGGCAGACAATTGAGATTATTAAGTTAAATGGATCGGTCGAGCTTGCACCTTTGGTAGGATTATCAGAAGTTATTGTTGATATTGTAGAAAGTGGAAAAACTCTCCATGAAAATGGTCTAATAGTATTTGAAGAAATATGTGATATTAGTGCACGGTTGGTGGTAAATCGAGTAAGTATGAAGATGGAAAAAGAAAGAATTATGGAAATTGTTAAAAAGGTTAAAGAAAAAATTTAGGAGGAATGCCCATGATTGCAATTATAGATTATGATGTAGGAAATCTTCATAGCGTAGAGAAAGCATTTCAGTTCTTAGGATATAAGGCTGTCGTCTCTGATGATAAAGATCTTATTCAAAGGGCGGATGCAGTCGTATTGCCTGGAGTAGGTGCTTTTGCAGATGCAATGGACAGTTTGAGACGAACAGGCATGGATCAATTAATATATAAGTTAGTGGATGCTCACAAACCATTTTTAGGAATATGCTTGGGGATGCAATTGCTTTTTGATTATAGTGAAGAGGGAGGAACTCCGAAAGGACTGGGAATTCTTCCGGGCAGTATAAAGCGAATACCAAATCAACAAGACCTCAAGGTCCCACATATGGGATGGAATAAATTAAATATTACTCAAAAAAATGAGTTGCTAAACCACTTGCCCATGCGTCCATATGTATACTTTGTACATTCTTACTATCTTAAAGCTAAAAATAGAGAAGACGTTATTGCAACAACCAGGTATGGAACGGAAATCGATGTAGCGGTAAATCGAGGCAATATATATGCAACACAATTTCATCCAGAAAAGAGTGGAGAAATTGGATTGAAGATATTAGATAATTTTGGGAAAATGATATCTATATCTAAAATTGGATAGGAGGAGACAAATGACAATATATCCTGCAATTGATATCAAACAAGGAAAGTGTGTTAGGCTTGTACAAGGCAAATTTTCTGATATGACAGTATACTCAGATAGTCCTGTGCAGATGGCGAAAAAGTGGGAAAGATTAGGGGCGAAATATATCCACTTGGTAGACTTGGATGGTGCTCGTACCGGACAATCTATTAATAGTGGCATTATAAAAGAAATCGCAAAATCAGTAACTGTTCCGGTACAGTTGGGAGGAGGTATTAGAAGCCTTGAAACGATAAAAGACATGCTAGATCACGGTGTGGCAAGAGTAATATTAGGTACTTCTGCAGTACAAAATCCTTTATTACTTAAAGAAGCAGTAGCAAAATATAAAGAAAAAATTGTTGTTGGTATTGATGCGAAAGATGGAAAGGTAGCGATAGAAGGCTGGGAAAAAGTGAGTAGTTTTTCTGCCGTTCATTTTGCTAATACAATGCAGGAAATTGGGGTTAAAACAATTATATATACGGATATTTCGAGAGATGGTATGTTAAAAGGACCTAACATCGATGCAATACGGGTGATGGTAGAAAGCTGTACAATAGATGTGATTGCTTCCGGCGGAGTTAGCAGTATTAATGATATTGAGCAATTAAAACAAACAGGTGTAGAGGGTGTCATTATAGGCAAGGCATTATATACCGAAAATGTTGACTTAAAAGATGCATTAGAGATAGCGGAGGAGAGATAGAATGTTAGCTAAGAGAATTATACCGTGTCTTGATGTTCATGCAGGAAGGGTGGTAAAGGGAGTAAATTTTGTAAATTTGCGTGATGCCGGTGATCCTGTAGAGATCGCTTCACTTTATGATAAAGCAGGTGCTGATGAACTGGTGTTTTTGGATATTACCGCATCTTCAGAAGCCAGAAATATTATGTTAGATGTAGTCCGCAGGACGGCAGAACAAGTGTTTATCCCTTTTACGGTAGGGGGTGGAATAAGAACAGTTGAAGATTTCAGAGATATTTTAAGAGCAGGTGCAGATAAAATATCAGTTAATTCTGCTGCTTTAAAAAGACCGGACCTCATTTCAGAAGCTGCCTGGAGATTTGGCAGCCAATGTGTAGTCGTTGCTATCGATGCCAAAAAAAGAACAGATGGGGAAGGCTGGGAAGTATATCTCAACGGTGGTAGAGTCAATACAAAGAAGGACGCTATAGAATGGGCAATAACAGCCGAAAAAAAAGGTGCAGGAGAAATTTTACTTACCAGCATGGATTGTGATGGTACTAAAGATGGTTATGATATTGATTTAACGTATGCGATATCATCTCAGGTGAAAATTCCAGTGATTGCTTCAGGAGGAGCCGGCAAAATGGAACATTTCTATGATGCGCTTACCGTCGGTCAAGCAGATGCAGCGCTGGCCGCTTCTCTATTTCATTATAAAGAAATGGAAATAAAAGAACTAAAACAATATCTTAGTGATAGAGGAATAAATGTTAGGTTATGATTTAATGAATGGTAAGTGGTGGTAAAACAAGGTCTAAAACCTGGCTTAAAATTAGGATAGATATTCATGTAAATGGAACGGAGGAGTTAGTGATGAATTTTATAGACCAACTAAAATTTGACGATAAGGGACTTATTCCTGCTATTATTCAGGATTGTAAAACAGGTGCCGTACTCATGATGGCATATATGAATAAGGAATCGATAGAAAAGACTATTGAAACGGGTAGAACTGTTTTTTGGAGTCGAAGTAGACAGAAGTTATGGGTGAAAGGGGAAAGTTCGGGACATTTTCAATATGTGAAAAGTATGAATATTGATTGCGATGAAGACTGTTTATTAATTAAAGTTGATCAGGTAGATGCAGCCTGCCACACTAATCAATATTCATGCTTTTATAGGGAGTATAGAGATGGTCAAATAAAAGAGGCTCAGTGTGATAATTTCAATAATGCAAAGGTTTTACAAGATGTGTACGATATTATAGTTGATAGAGTGAAGAATCCTAAAGAAGGTTCTTATACAAACTATCTATTTGAAAAAGGCCTTGATAAGATGCTCAAAAAAGTAGGAGAAGAATCGGCAGAAGTTATTATTGCGGCGAAAAATCATGATATTAGTGAAATCCGTTACGAAGTGGCTGACTTATTATATCATCTTTTAGTAGTACTTGTAGAACGCGGTCTTACCCTTGAAGATGTATACAAAGAATTGGAAGGAAGAAAATAGAAATTAAAATTAAGATTTATATTTAGACTAAGAATCAGTAAAGTCAACATGTTTATAACGACTGCGGTAGAAAACATGCCCCCTTATGGGTCGGTTTTCTACCGCCTAAAATTTCAAGCGAAGCTACCTCTAAGTTTAATCTACTTATATCGATAACAAATATCTAAAATTAAAATAAATTAATATAGTTATCGATGAAATCAACAAACTTTAAATCATAATATTTTGTTTTAGAGTTGGTTCATTATAACAAATTAGAGATATTACATTTTTCTTTTCCGGGAATATGCTCAATCAGCAATTTTAATGTTGTACTTTCTGCCATAAAATCCGCAGTTTTCTTAAAATCCACATATTGAGATAGTTTGGAAAGGGTAATTTTTATTGTGTCTATTTCTTGATGGTCAACTAGAGTGGTCATCCATCTTTCGGTCTTTTTCCATTCTTTTTGGAGATTATCCAATTGTTTTTGTGCTTCTTCCCAGTCATCAGCTTTTACCGTATCTTCTAATTTTTCTATCATTGAAATTAGATTATTAGCGGCATTGTCCAGGAAATAGATGTAAACGATGGACCCCAATATGATAACCACTAAAAGGATCATTGAAAGTATGAAAGTTCTCAGGATTTCTCACCTCTCAATTTTGCTTTAACTTGATGATATAAATTTCCATCTGTATCTAAGCTGGCAAAAAAAACATCTTCCGGTTTAGCGATGCCAAACTTAGCTAATTCATTGTTTAACCACTGCCTATCTAGTTTTGCTTTTTTCAGGTTATCATCATTCACTTCCCCATCAGAAATCAATGTTAAAGGCAACCCTACATATTTAGTTGGAATTTTTAAATCTTCTGCAGTAACAGGGCTTTTTTGAGATTTTGTAATAATACTTAATTGTCCACTAGTTTCTAATATGGCAAATTCAACATCTGCAATGTTTGGACAGCTATTTACACGAAGTTCTTCAAGAAGGTCATCCATATTAAAGCGTAGTTTCTCCATTTCACTTTCATTAATTTTACCGTTTTCAATTAATATGCTTGGGGTGCCGCTAATAATATTTCTTGCTTTTTGACTTTTTAAAGTTATATAAGATAGAACCACCTCAGCGATAATGAGTGTAAGGATCGGTAAAATACCATTCATTAGCGGTATACCGGTTGCCTGCATCGGAATAGCAGCCAATTCCGATATCATGATGGTAACCACTAGTTCGGATGGTTGAAGTTCACCTATTTGACGTTTTCCCATTATTCGTAAAGCTGCTATGACAAGAATATATAAAAATATTGTTCTAAAAAAAGCAATAAGCATTTTTGTTAAAACACCCCTTTCATTATATTGTTTCTCTAAAAATAAAAATTATATTCTAAAATTTTGGTTTTAATTTGTTGTGGGGTAATATATAATTTAAAGAAAAGAAAATTTTACAGTTAGCTTAAGATTACAAATTTTATTTGTACCAGCATTTATGTCTTGATTCAAAGATTCGCGCAATGAAAAAGAGGTGTTATGAGTTTGGATGTCCAAAAGTTAAAAAATTTGTTACGACAGGAAGAAGGACCTAAATTAGATTTTAAGGCTGAACTATATATATCCACCGAAGGTGAAAAGAAAGAGTTAACAAAAGATGTCATTGCAATGGCTAATTCTCCAGGTGGAAGGGGTTATATTATTTTTGGAATTAAAGATAAGACAAAAGAGGTAATGGGAATTGACCCCATTCAGTTTAGTGAAGAACAAATTCAGCAAATAATCTACAATAGATGTGACCCTCCGGTACCTATTCGCGTTGACTTATTAGAATATCTAGAAAAGCAAATTGCTGTGCTGACAGTTTATAAGAGCAATCAAAAACCTCACCAAATGTTACAAAATGGTGCGTTCTATATTCGGAGAGGATCAACTACAGATATTGCTCGTAGAGAAGAAATTGCTAATATGCTTCAAGAGAATGGACTATTCAGTTATGAAAGGGTTATTCTTCAAAATGTTTGTGTTGAGCAGTTAGATAATCAATTAATAAAAGATTACTTTACTTATGATATGTTGTTATTAGAAGGTCTAGGTATTATTGGCAAGGATGTAGATGGTGAAGAGTATCATCCGACCATTGGAGGTATGTTACTTTTTGGATATGACCCTGTTCAATTTTTACCCCATGTTTATGTAAAAGTATTTGTTAATGATAAAGTTAAAGTATTTACGGGAAACATTATTAAAATGCTGGATAATATTGAGAATTTTTTAGCAAGTATCTGTATTGATAAAGACTATCCGCTTCAGGCTGTATATGAAGCAGTCACAAATGCTATTGTACACAGAGATTACTTGGATATTTCCCGTAGTATTAGAATAAAAATTTCCTCAAAATGTGTTGAAATTATTAATCCGGGGGCGCTGGTAAGTGGTAATAGGGTTTATAAAATAAAAAAAGAAGATAATCCTAAAAGGCGCAATCCCTGGCTTTATCAAAGATTACTGATGTTTGACAAAAAAAAGAGATTTTTAAAATATGGTTTAGGAATGAATCGAATTAAAAAATATTTTGAAGGAATAGGTAATGTAAAGTTTATCAATCTTGGTTCACAAAATTTATTTAAAGTTGTATTGCCCGGTTTTAAAGTTAATGAGGTAGTAATAGATAATAAATTTGGAATTTAACTGGTTGTACTGCTTGAGATGCTATTTCAGCTTTTAATGATGAAGTTTTCGTCTATTGATTTTGTTTAAAATAAGAACTAAATTGTTTAGCCTGATGAAATGAGTGGTAAATGTGTTACAGATAAAATATTTAAGATACATAGGATTTATGAAAACAGAGGTAGTGTCAAATGTTCTATGAAAACTTAATATTGTAAATCCATATTTAACAAAATTTATAAATGCAGAGATTGATCCACATGACGAACTGCTGAAAT
>JASGMB010000008.1 GCA_030156665.1 Clostridiales bacterium | reverse complement strand
GTTATTTCCAATTTGGTGTGCAGGTTTGGGAATCTTCAAGGTGTTTTAAGAGCTACAATAGAAAATTTAGATGATGTAGAAGGGATAGGGGAGATAAGAGCCAGGACAATAAAAGAGTCTTTAAGAAGAATACAAGAGCAATTATTAATGGACAACCGAAGAATATGAAAAAGGCTTCTAAAAGAAGCAATTTTAAGGATTTTGAAACGCATTTGACGAAAAGTGTAAAACGAAGGAAAAGTGCACTTTCCTATGTGTTATAAAAAAAGAGGTAAAAGGTAAACCTTTTATCTCTTTTCTATATCTTAATCTTTATCTCAAGTTATACTTACCTAACATTTTAACACGGTCTAATTCTTTCAATAAAATATCATACATATTCAAATCTAATATATTGCATAGGGAAGCAAGGTAAAATAAGTTGCGCCCCATTTCTTTTTCTATTGTATCTCTGCAATTGTCACATAAGCTACCTTCCAGATGTGTGGACATATTATCTCGTATTTCTTCAAAATCCCCGTCTTCAAGGAATATTTGTTTATCTGCATTGATTTTCACACAGCCACACTGAGTTACAGCTTTAACGATTGCCCGATTTACTCTTGCATTAGAATCCTGATATTTTGTTAAAGAATCGAGAATACTTTTGTTTCTTACCAACAATTCTAATACTGTATATTGAAATTCATCAGTTATTATATCTTTTACCATCTATTTCCCTCCCTGATTAGAATATGTATCAGCCAACCTTTGCTAACTTTATTATACTTGTCGGTAAAGTAATTTGTCAACGTGTTAGTAATAATTGCACTAAATTTCCAAAAAATAAAATTTGATAAAAACTGTTGACATAAACATACATTAGATGTTAGAATAATAATTTTTTGACAGTAATATTTATTTATAGTATACTTATAAATGAATATGTCAATAATAAGAAATATGGAATAAATTGTTTAAAAAAACAGTCTAAGGTTTGGAGTTAGAATGCATTCTGATTTAAATGAATATGATGTCTGACCCTCACATCCGAACTATTTGTTTATAAGGAGGTAGTATGTGAATGTATAATATCGGGGATAAAATTGTTTATCCTATGCATGGTGCCGGTATCATTGAGTCAATTGAAGAAAAAGAGATTTTAGGCAAAAGACAGAGATATTATATTATGAAAATGCCTATCGGTGACATGAAAGTTATGATTCCTATGGAAAGTATAAATGAGATAGGCATCAGAGAAGTTATTAATCAGCAAGAAGCCGAAAGCGTAATTAATATCTTTAAAAGCAGCCAAACGGATATGTGTAATAATTGGAATAAACGATATAGAGAGAATATGGGCAAAATTAAGAGTGGCAATATATATGAAGTCGCGCAGGTGGTTAAGAATCTAATGTATCGCGATAAAATAAAAGGTCTTTCCACCGGTGAAAGAAAAATGTTAAGTAACGCAAAACAAATTCTGATCAGCGAGTTAGTTTTAGCTAAAGGAGTAGAACAGAGTGAAATTGAAGATACAATAGAAAGTATGTTTGAACATATAAAAATTTAAAAAATATGTTTATTTTTAACAATAATTTGATATAATGGTGTATATGCCTATGAGGAGGTGGATAATTAATGGTGAATAGGGCAGTCAGAGGTGTACTGTCAATAGTGGGAGGAGCTATTGGTATAAGCTTGGTTTTTCTGTTTTTGAAAACAATGGAATTTAATCCTAATTACAGCATTTTATTGACGATCATACTCTATGTTGGTGGATGTTTATTGGGGGCAGCACTATTCCATATAAGTGGAGCAAAGTTACTTTCTTTTCTATGGGATATTTTATTACATATAGAGAGAACGCTGCAAAATAAAACTTCCTATGAAATTTTATCAGGATCAATAGGACTTATTGTCGGCTTAATTATTGCTAATTTGATATCATTGCCTATCATACCTGTTCCAATTATCGGAACTGTGCTAGCCATTATTGCCAATGTCATAATGGGATATCTTGGTGTGAGTATTGGATTAAAAAAGAAAGATGAATTAGGTGAAAGTTTATTGTTTTTTAGAAAAGGTATTATAAAACGTTCTAATTCTCCTAATATTAGTTCGGGCAGTCAGCCTAAAATTCTGGATACAAGTGTTATCATAGACGGAAGGATAGCGGATATTTGTAAAACAGGATTTATTGAAGGCCCATTGGTTATTCCAACGTTTGTATTAACAGAATTACAACATATAGCAGATTCTTCCGATTCACTTAAGCGGAACAGAGGACGAAGGGGATTAGACATATTGAATATGATTCAAAAAGAATTGACTATTCCAGTCCAAATTTTAGATAAAGATTTTGATAAAGTTACAGAAGTAGACAGTAAACTGTTAAAACTGGCAGAATATATGAATGGAAAAGTTATTACGAATGATTATAATCTAAACAAAGTAGCAAGTTTTCAAGGAGTACCGGTATTAAATATTAATGAACTTGCAAATGCTGTAAAACCAGTTGTTCTTCCCGGTGAAGAGATGACTGTACATGTTGTAAAAGATGGAAAGGAAAATGGACAAGGAATAGCGTATCTTGATGATGGAACAATGATAGTAGTTGATGGTGGTAAGAGACATATGGGCGAATCAATAGGCGTACTTGTAACCAGTATATTGCAAACGCCAGCCGGTAGAATGATATTCGCAAAACCAAAGTATGAAATTGAAAAAGCAGTATAATGTTATGCAGAATGAAAATTGATAATTCATTAATAAATAAGTTTTAGATAATTTGAATAATAAAGGACTTATTTTAATTTTAATGTTTCATGTAGTATTTTTTTATTGTATTTAAGCCAACTTTAAAGTTGGCTTTTGTTATGAAGAGAAACGCAATATCAAGACAATCTACTTAGCTTTTTGTGCCGAAAGGCACATCAATTTGCTGAAGATGCTAATGTTATAATGCATAAAAATAAAATTATGATATAATTAGCGGTATAGTGCTTACAATACGGATAATTACAAGCCATTATTATTAGGATATACTTAATATTTTAACTGAAGTAGTGGGTCCGGAATGGGGGAATTTTATGTTTAGTTCATTAAAAAGCTTATTAAAAGAATCTAATAAAATTAAAAGTAGAGAATTTTGTTCGGCTGTTATTGTAGCAGCCGGAAAAGGAAGTCGAATGCAATCTTCTAGGAATAAACAGTTTATTAATGTAATTGACAGACCTGTTCTTGCGTATACATTACAAGCTTTTGAAGACTGTAAGCTAATAGATGAAATCATTGTAGTTACTCGCCAGGAAGATATTATGTTATGTAAAGAAATTGTTGATATCTCTGCATTGACTAAAGTGAAAAAGATTGTGGTAGGAGGAAAAGAAAGACAGGATTCTGTGTATAACGGTTTGAAAGAAATAAATAGTGAGGCTACCCTTGTGGCGGTCCATGACGGGGCGAGACCGTTAATTTTACCGCAGTATATTGAGGCTACCGTTAAAGTAGCTGCACAATATCATGCAGCCGCAATAGGGGTGAGGGTAAAAGACACCATTAAGTTGGTGGATGATGATTATAATATAGTAGATACTTTGGATAGGAGCAAACTTTGGGCAGTGCAAACCCCACAGGTGTTCAATGTAGAAATTTTGAGAAAAGCTTATGAAAATGCCATTACAAAAGGAATTTTTGCTACAGATGACTGTATGCTTGTAGAACAAATGGGTTATACCGTAAAGATGGTGGAAGGAAGCTATGAAAATATTAAAATTACGACTCCTGAGGATATATTTTTAGCAGAGGCGATTATAGGTGGTAAAGATCTGGATGAGGAGGATTATGAATGAGAGTGGGACAAGGATATGATGTACATAGATTAGTAGAGGGAAGAAAATTAATCCTTGGTGGAGTAGATATTCCTTATGAAAAGGGGTTGTTAGGTCACTCCGATGCCGATGTACTGTTACATGCAATTATTGACGCTTTGTTAGGTGCTGCAGCTTTGGGGGATATAGGTAAACATTTTCCGGATAATGATGATGAATATAAGGGAATATCCAGTTTGCTTTTATTAAAAGAAGTAGGTAGTATTTTAAAGAAAAGAGGATACACTGTAAATAATATTGATGCAACCATTGTTGCACAAAAACCAAAGATGGCTCCTTATATAGAAGCAATGCGTACAAATATTGCAGAGACTTTAACAATTGATATTCAGCAAATAAACATCAAAGCCACTACAACAGAAGGTTTGGGTTTTACCGGTACAGGAGAAGGAATTGCTGCATATGCGGTTGTATTAATTACTAATTAACGCGTTGTGCTGATTCAAAAATATTGTGACAGGAGCATAGTAATAGTTTGGAGCTTGGAGTTCAAAAATATTATGACGAGAGCATGGTGAAAACGCCTTAGAATTTCTCCACTTTGGGGCTTCAGGTGGCTAGAATAATACTTTGACTAGCATAACGAGTGAATTAATACTTAAGAATTAAAAATTTATACTTAATTTATTTTAAATAATGTGATAAAATTATCGACAAGTGAATCAAAGAGAGAAGAATATTAAGAAATATTTTACAAATTAATTCTTAATTGAATTTACGGAGGTTTTACATATGAGAGTTTCACAAATGTTTTTACCGACTTTAAGAGAAGTACCTGCTGAGGCTGAAATTGCAAGCCATCAGCTAATGTTGAGAGCCGGATTGATGAGAAAATTAGCCGCGGGAATATATTCCTTTTTACCTTTAGGGTATAGGACAATCAGAAAAATAGAGCAAATTATAAGGGAAGAAATGGATAAAGAAGGTGCACAGGAATTATTAATGTCTGCACTGCTTCCGGCTGAGTTTTACAAATTATCCAGAAGGTGGGAAGTATTTGGCCCGGAAATGTTCCGGCTGAAAGACCGACATGAGAGGGATTTTTGTCTTGGCCCAACCCATGAGGAAATTTTCACCGAGACTGTAAAAAGTGCAATAAAATCTTATAGACAGCTTCCGATTACACTCTATCAGATTCAAACAAAATACAGAGATGAAAGAAGACCAAGATTTGGTGTAATGAGAAGCAGAGAATTTATTATGAAAGATGCATACAGCTTTGACAGAGATGAGAACGGACTGGATGAATCTTATCAAAAAATGTATAGAGCGTATTGTAAAGCTTTTGATAGAATGGGTTTGGATTATACCATTGTTGATGCCGATACCGGTGCAATGGGGGGATCGGGCTCTCAAGAATTCATGGTTAAATCGGAAATTGGTGAAGGTGTTATCGCATACTGTGAAGCCTGTGGCTATGCCGCAAATGAAGAAAAGGCCCAATGCATTGTACAGAAAAAAGATGTTGACATGGCAGAACAGCCATTGGAAAAAGTTGCAACCCCGGATGTGAAGACAATTGAAGAGCTGATGAATTTCTTTAATTGTTCATCTGAGTTATTTGCTAAAACACTGATTTATAGAGCCGATGACAAAATTGTAGCTGCTATGATAAGAGGAGATAGGGACCTCAATGAAACCAAGCTGCAGAATTTATTGGGCTGTATAGAATTAGATATGGCCGATGCACATACTGTCAGAGAAATTACAAATGCAGAAGTTGGATTTGCGGGTCCCATGGGGCTAGATATTGATATTATTGTTGACCCAGAGGTTGCCCAGATGAAAAATTTTGTTGTAGGAGCAAATGAAACAGGATATCATTATAAAAATGTGAACATTGGCAGAGATTTTAAGGCGACATTGGTAAAAGATATCAGAAACATTGTAGCAGGAGATCCATGCCCTAAATGTGGAGCGCCTATCAAAACTGCTCATGGTATAGAAGTGGGACATATATTCAAACTGGGAACAAAATATAGTAAGGCACTTAATTGTACTTATCTCGATGAAAATGGTAAGGAACAGGTGATGGTAATGGGCTGTTATGGGATAGGAGTCAACAGAAGCATGGCTGCCATCATTGAGCAAAATCATGATGAAAATGGTATCATTTGGCCGATGTCGGTGGCACCTTATCATGTTATTGTGGTCCCTGTTAAGGTAAATGATGAAACCCAAATGAATGTTGCACAAGAAATTTATAATAAGCTGCTGAAAGCAGGAATTGAAGTATTGCTTGATGATAGGAATGAGCGACCGGGAGTTAAATTTAAAGATGCGGATTTGATTGGCATACCTGTAAGAATTACTGTAGGTAAAAAAGCAGGAGATGGTATAGTAGAATTTAAGCTGAGAAAAGAACAGGAAATTCAGGATAAAACTATAGAAGAAGCTGTTCATACAGCTATAGAATTAGTTAAAGCTGCTGAAAGATAAAGTTATGTGAAAACTAGTTCATAGTTAATAAACTATGAACTAGTTTTTTGATTGATTTGTGGAATAGGCTTTCTAAATAATATATGTGCCAGTGCTCTCCTGTCAAAGGGGAAAAGAGGCCAAATGTACGATTGATTTCCAAAAGTTTTAGTGGTAACGGTAATGAATAAGATTATTAAAATTCCTATAGGGAAGCCATAGGTTTTAAACAGTCCTGTTAAAATTAAAAGAAACAACCGAAAAATTCGAATTGCCATTGCAAATTCAATACTGGGATTGGCAAAAGTCCCGATGCCGGCAATTGCCATATATAAAATGGTTTCAGGAATAAACCACCCTACTTTTACTGCAAATTCGCTTAATATTAATGCTCCGATAATACTCAGAGAGGTTGATAATGCATTTGGTGTATGGATGGATGCAATTCTAATAAAATCAAGTCCCAATTCCAATATAACAAATTGTAAGAATAGAGGTATGTTGCCGGCTTCTTTTGGTCCTAAAAATTCTAAAGACGACGGCAAATACTGTTTGTTATTGATTAAAAAAAGCCATATCGGCGTAATGATTAAAGAAGATAACATTGCCAAAAAACGCACCCATCTTAAATATGTGCCCACCATAGGGTTTTGATAATAATCTTCCGCATGCTGTGTAAAGTGAAATAATGTAGCAGGAAGGAGCATGACGCTAGGGGAAGTATCAACAATAACGGCAATATGTCCTTCCAAAAGATGGGCTGCCACTACATCGGGACGCTCAGTAAATTTTGCCTGCGGCAGAGGATTATACCATTTCTTTTTAATTAATACTTCTTCTAAAGTTTTTTCGGCCATTACCAGTGCATTAACACTAACTCTATCTATCTCATTTTTAAGTCTTTCCAACAGCTTGTGGTCCACTACATTATCAATATAGCCAATTGCTACATCTGTCTTTGAACTTTTTCCCACTTGCTGAATTTCAAAAATTAATTGAGGGTCACGTATTCTTCTTCTGATTAGAGCCGTATTGAAAATGATTGTTTCTACCAGTCCATCTCTAGAGCCCCGTGTAACCTTTTCTAAGTCCGGTTCTTCTGGACTTCTCACAGGATATTCTCTAACATCAAGTATAATACCTTTTTTTTGTCCGTCAACCAACAATGCGACGGCACCTGAAAGAACTGCGGTTACTGCCGGTTCAAACGTATCAAATTCTTCAACTTCGATATAGGCAATATAATTTTGTAAAAGTTTCTTTATTGTATCAACTGCAATATCTTCTCTCTCTAGTGCTTGCAGTGTTTCCAATATATAAAGCATGATTTTATCTTTGGCAAAGCCATCCACAAACACTAAATATGCTTGTCTACCGCCTACTATTAATTCTCTTCCGATAACATCAAAGCTTTTTTTTATTGGCAGTTGTTCCTTTAGAATACGCTTATTTTCATCCAGTTTATTCAATAATTCCATTTCATCTCCTCCCATTTAATCCTATTGTATCCACAAAATGATTTTTATATTAAATGTTTTTTAAACTATTTGAGTTAATAAAAAAGGCTTCTAAAAGAAACATTTTATAATGAAGCCTTTTTTGAAACACATAACGGAAATTATAAATAAATTTATCCACAGAGTAGAAAGGTTTATAATTTCCTATGTGTTATAGTGAGCGAAGTCTAAAAATAAATATTTCCTTAATCTTAACTTCGCGAACTTCATCGATAACTACATTAATTTATTTTAAATTTAGATATTGGTTATCGATATAAAAAACAAACAAAAATCAGTTTTAATTGGAATTCAAATCTAAATCTAAATCTCAAGCAAAGTTACTATAATTTAACAATAATAAAAAGTTAAATTTTGTTTAAACTAAGTATGAATTAACAATATATATTCAGGAGTGATAAGAAAATGAAGAGAATACTATCCTTTTTAATTATTTTAACAATACTATGTACAGTATTTGTAAGTAGTACCTTATCTAGTGCGGCGGCATTTGCAAAAACACCCTTTAGCCGCACTAATATACCGGCACAGCTAAAAGTCACAGCTTCAGCACTTAATGTAAGGTCTGGTCCATCCACCTACTTTAAAGTAGTTGGTTTGGTCTACAAGAATCAGATTGTAGACTGTATTGGGAAATTGGGAGACTGGTATATTATACATTTAAATAATGACACTGTTGGTGTGGCATCAGGGAAATATCTAAAACCATACTATCCGCCAACAAATCAGCCAGCACCTAAGCCAACTCCAAAACCACCGAATACAGATACTCCTGCACCTTCCCCTGATGGAGAAATAAGCCAGGAAGAGCAAAAGATGCTTGATCTGATCAACGCAGAAAGAGCAAAAACAGGGGCACAGCCGCTTAAGATGGATAAAGAAGTAGCAAGAGTGGCACAAATTAAGGCCCAGGATATGGTAGACAGAAATTACTTCTCCCATACTTCCCCTACTTACGGTTCTCCTTTTGAAATGCTGAAGAAATTTGGCATCAGCTACAGATATGCAGGAGAAAACCTGGCAGGAAATAGCACAGTGGAAAGAGCACATACATCTCTAATGAATTCTGAAGGGCATCGAAAGAATATCCTCAATCCGAATTACAACTATGTAGGCATTGGAATTGTAAATAGCCCAAAATATGGGAAAATATTTGTACAAATGTTTATAGGGAAATAATTTAATAAAAAACGCAATGCATTGATTTGCATTGCGTTTTTTATAACGCATAGAAAAGTATATTTTTCCTTTAGTTTTACACTTTCTATTAATTGTGTTTCAAAAAAGGCTTCATTATAAAATGCTTCTTTTAGAAGCCTTTTTTATTAATCTAATTTGCAACATTTGTGGAAAAGTGAAATATCATATATATAGGGGTTAAGATTTATGTTACTTGAAAAATAAATATAATTAAAATATTAAAAGTATATAAGAAGGTATATTTTTAAAATTACAATAGTCATACCAATATGTAATGAAAGGGGGGAATACATATTGGAGACCATAACGATTAGACCTCAGATACAAATTGCCTATGTTAGGTCAAACAACCCAACAAAAAATTTCCATAATCTTTCTTCCATGTGTTTAGGACGATATGACTTGAATCATATATATAGAATATTCGTTAAGTTTCCTATTACATCAATACCAGAAGAGGCAAACATTATAGAAGCATATTTTAAAATGTGCGTTGCTGCTGTAGGGTTTGCACAACCAAATAAGGTTACACCTTATGCTGTAACAGAAGCATGGACACAAGATACAGTTACATGGGATAATCAGCCTGCATTTAGTACCACCATATTAAGTGAAGGTATGAATATAAGGAAATCAGGACAGTATGTATTTGACATAACTGAAATTGTTCAAAAATGGTATAAAGATAAAGTAGTTAATTATGGATTGATTTTAAAAAATAATGAAATAAAGGATGGTACTTTTGCAAAAGTATTAACAGATATTACTACAGACTTTGCACCTGTAGTAGAAATTAAGTATATATTAAAATGCAAGTGCGTATGTGAGTGTAAAGTAGTGTCTACTGAATTTATTGAAGATGAAGAAGAAATCAATACAAGGGACAGGTATTCCTATCTATTAACCCAAAATACATCTCTCAATAAAACGATTACTTATTTTGTAAAGAATATAGGATCTTCTGATGTTACAGCAAAGCTGCAAATTAGCCCCAACGGAGTAGATTTTAAAGATGACAATGGAAATGTCATTATAGGGCCTAATGAGATGGCTGCTATTATCCCTTATTGCTTTGCAAAGTTTACCAGAATGGCAGTTAAAACTGTTAATAAAATGGAAGTATCAACAGTTAAAGTATGGTATCAGGCACAGAAATAATCTTTTATTTTTTATGACAGAAAACTGCACTGAAATAATGTTTCAGTGCAGTTTTTTGATATCCAGAAAATATAGGGTTTCCTAGCGGAGAACAAATTGACATAGTTAATTTTGTGCATATAATATTTCAATTTTAATCACGAGTTTTTTATAAGTGACATAATATAAATTAGGAAAACTTTGAAATCCTCCGAGAAAGGAGGTGAGGAATAGATGCCCAATAATCTAGTATTTAATGGAACTGCCAGCCAGCTCCAATCACAAGTCAGTGGTGTGGATAGTAATGGTACCGTGAGAGCTATATTAACAGATGACAGTGGTAGATTGGATTTAGGTACAGTAACAGTAACAGCAGAAGATTTAGATATTAGGAATCTAACAGGAACAACAGACAGTATTACTATCTATAATACAGTAACAGTAACAGCAGAAGATTTAGATATTAGGAATCTAACAGGAACAACAGATAGTATTACTATCTACAATACAGTAACAGTAACAGCAGAAGATTTAGATATAAGACCATTAACAGCAGCCTCAGACAGCATTATGCTTGGTGCAAGATTATTTAGTGAATCTAATACAACCATTGCTGGAGTAACTGATTCTGCTGCTATAATGCAGCAAGATACTTCTGAACAAAATGTATATTCTTTCTATGTCTTCAATACTGGAGAAAATACCGTTACTGTTAACTTGCAAGTGAGTCCAACCACAACCGACAGTTATTTTGTAGACGATACAAGTGGGGCTGTAGGAGTCGCAGCAGGAGAAAAAGCTGTACTTGTCGCAGCAAAATATTTGCAATACACGCGATTATTCTACAGTACAGGTGGGGCTACTTGTACTTTTGATGTATATTACAATGCTGCAGTATAAGATTAAATTATTATTTAGTTTATATGTCTTACAACATAAGTCCAATGCAATTTTGCTTGGACTTATGCCCTTATTATGAAGCGAAGCGTAATATCAAGACAATCTACCTTAGCCTTTTGTGCCAAAAGGCACATCAATTCGCCGAAGGCGATTGTCTTATAATACGTATTTTACACTTAAGCATTCAAATTAAAGATTATTATATGTTAATTGTTCTCATATATATAACGTAGGAACCTAATTAAATATGTGAAGTATTGAAGGAGAGAGCTATGGAAAGGGAAAAAACGGTCAGCTTGTGTATGATTGTAAAAAATGAAGAAAAATATTTAGAAAAATGTCTAACAAGCGTAAAAGAATTGGTAGATGAAATGATTATTGTTGATACTGGTTCAACAGACAATACCATTACAATTGCCCAAAAGTTCGGTGCAAAAGTAAAATATTATGAATGGGATAATAACTTTAGTAATGCTAGAAATTTTTCTTTGCAATTTGCATCAGGTGAATGGATATTATTAATGGATGGAGATGACGAATTTAATCAAGAAGATAAAGATAAGTTCATAAAATTAGTAAATGATTCAACAAAAGATGGACATTATTTTAAGACTTTAAGTTATGCGGGATCAAAGCCTGGGAGGGATATCGTATACAATCTTAACTTACGGCTGCTTAGAAATAATAACAAATATAAATTTATTGGAGCTATCCATGAACAAATTACTTGTGTGGACAGTAATATAGATTATAGAAATTTCTCTAGCGAAGATATTCAAATATTTCATTATGGATATTTGAGCAGCGTAGCACAAGAAAAAGATAAGCGAAAAAGGAATATCTCTATTATCGAAGAAGAATTGAAGAAAAATCCTAACAGCCGTTTTCATCTTTTTAATTTAGGCAGTGAGTATCTTGCTGCAGGAGATCAAAAAAAAGCAATGCAGCTTTTTGATAAAGTCTATGAAAATTTGGATTTTAACAGTGGATTTGCATCTAAGCTGGTTATTAAGCGTATTATGTGTATGGATGAATTAGGTCAATATGAAAGAGCTCTAAATGCTATTGAGGAAGGATTAAAGAAATATCCAACCTTTACTGATTTAGAGTTATTAAGAGGATGGATCAATTTAAAAAGCAAAAGGTATACTCTTGCTATTGATAGCTTTAAGAGATGTCTAGAAATTGGAAAGCCACCTATACAGTTTGAATTTCTTAATGGAAGTGGGACGTATAGGCCTTATGAAGGATTAGGAGTAGTATATTTTGAGTTGGAAGACTACCATAGAGCGCTTGAATATTTTGAAAACGTGCTAAAGCTTAATCCATATCTGCACGATCCGGTTTATAAAATTGGTGCAATTCTAAATAAGCTGCATAATAATAAGAGATATGTATCTTACAAGTTATCGGAATATTTTAATTTAGAACATGTGCCGAACCTTATTTTAATAGCTGACGTACTGATCAACGAGGAATTATATGATTTAGCGATGGGATACCTTCAAAAAGCTTGCGATTTAGATAGATACAATAGTCAAATAAGTATTTTAATGGCAAAAATACTCTATTATCAACGCAAGTATGAACAAGCAGTGAATATGTTCTATAAATTGCAGCAAGACAACAGTATGATTGAAGAAAGTTACAAATATCTCTTTGTCTGCAGTCTCATCCAGAATTCAAAAGATGCTGTGAATATATTAAAGAACATACAGCAAAAGACTGACAGCTTAACGTATAAAGTGTATTCTCAGTTTTATAATGTCTATATGGGAAGAAATGAAATTATTTTTGTTGAGCAGGACGATCATGAAAAAATTTTGCACACAGCAATGGATATATTAAAAGAAGTATTAAGAGTTCGCGAGTTTCAACTTTTTGAAAAATTATTAGGCATACTAAATTGTATGGATTCGAACAAGGTACTTCTGGAATTAGGTAAATTGTACTATGATAATGGATTTAAGCAAATGGCTGTAAAAGAAATCTTAAGATCTATCAGAGAATTGAATGTAATTGATCCTGCAGGAGTCAGGATACTATTCAAAGAAATAGGATAGAAACTATAAATTTAAAATAGTGTATAAAAGAGATTAAGTACGATTGGCAAATTAAGAAATAAACTGTAGTATGGGGGTAGTAAACATGAACACAAAATTTAAAATATTAATAGGAAGTGTTATACGACAGACCCCGCATATTTTAAAAAATTTTTTAGATTCTTTAAATGAACTTGAAAAGGAGCATTATGCTGTAGATTATTATTTTATAGATAACAATGAGGAATATATGTCAACCAAAATATTAAAAGAATTTGCTGTGAAAAATAATACTTCAAAGCCTCTTGAATCTTATAGAAAAGGAAAGGTAATAATAGAAGAATCTAGGAGACATGATTATCATATTAATGATAAAAATATTTACTATTGGAAACAAGACTTAACTTGTGGAGAGATAAATGATAAAAATAGGATTGTTGAATACTGCAAAAAAAAGTTTTATGATTACTTGCTGTTAATAGAATCAAATCTTATGCTGCATCCTAAAACTTTAAAACATTTGATTTCTACCAGAAAACACATTATTTCGGAAATTGTCTATGACAAAGGTTGTGCAGAACCAAGCAAATCTTCAAGAGAGTGGATATATAATCAATTTTTACGAATGCAGCAAGATAAGACAGATGACTCTATTCATCATTTAGATATGAATGTTTATTTTAGTGCTTTCCTACAAGCATTGAAGCAGCCGGGTATATATAAAATGAATGATATCAATGCTTGTACTTTAATTAGTAAAGAAGTCATACAAAAAGGCATTAATTTTCATAGAATATACAATGTTCCTACTTGGACAGAAGGTTCTCATTTCTCAATTAGGACAGCGGTATTAGGTTTTCAGATATTTATTGATACAACCTACCCTGCATGCGAAATTTATACTGAAAGTGAGAAAGGAGTGAAAAAAGAAAACGTGGAAGGAAATAATAAAATGATTTTAGAATCCGAGAAAGTTGGAATTGAAGCAGCTATAGATAACATAGTAAAAAACTTTATACAAAAATATTTATCGTGTGATTACAGAATCGTTACAGGTTTCGAAGGATTTAAGTACTTAGCACCACATTATATTGATACACTGACAGAAAAACAAGACTTTATCATTAACTATCTAATTGAAAATAAGATTAGATGTACAGCAGTGCCTTTAGAAGTTAATATAGATATCGCAAAAGCAGCAGAGAATTTAATAGAAGCTAACGTTAACTTTATTATTAACATAATAAAAGAGCAAAAGGAACAGAAGAAGGAATTTAGGGCTAATCTGATTTTAAAACGGTATTATCCTTCAATGTGGTTAGTAGATAGTATGGCATTTAAAGACAATAATGATAATGAGGTGTCCGGATTCTCTCTTGTAGAACTTTTAGAAAAGCAGTAGTGAAATATGCAATTGGAGGGAGCGTGAAGGTGATAAAGGCAGATAAATGTAAGACGAGTATTATTATTCTTACACATAACCAATTGGAATATACAAAAATGTGTATTGATAGCATAAGAGAGTTTACAGCGAAAGATATGTACCAAATTATTGTCGTAGATAATCATTCAACGGATGGAACAATCGAGTGGCTTAAAGAGCAAAAGGATATTCAAGTTATACTAAATGATGAAAATTTAGGTTTTCCAAAAGGATGTAATCAAGGAATTGAAGCGGCTACAGGTACAGATGTTTTACTTTTGAATAACGACGTCATTGTTACGCAACACTGGTTAGAGAATTTAAACAAATGTCTATATAGCTCAGAGGATATTGGTGCAGTGAGTGCAGTCACCAATTATTCATCTTACTATCAGACTATACCGGCTACTTACAGTAATATAAATGAAATGCATGCATTTGCCCAAAAACATAATATTTCCAATCCAGAACAATGGGATGAAAGAATAAAGCTGGTAGCATTTTGTATGTTGATTAAAAGAGAGGTTATCGAAAAGATTGGATTATTGGATGAAAGATTTTCGCCGGGGAATTATGAAGATGATGATTATTCTTTTAGAATGAAAAAGGCAGGATATAAACTGCTGCTGTGTAAAGATACATTTATCCATCACTTTGGAAGCACGTCTTTTAAAACAGTACCTAATGAATATTCAAAAATTTTACAAATAAATAGAGAAAAATTTATAAATAAATGGGGATTTAATCCGGCTTATTCAACATTCATACGAAATGAAATTATTGAGTTAATGGAAAAACCTAGATATGAAAAAATTAAAGTATTAGAGGTAGGATGTGCCTGTGGTGCAACTTTACTGCAGATTAAAAATATTTATCAAAATGCTGAGTTATATGGAGTAGAATTAAATGAAAATGCTGCAGACATCGCCAAAACTTTTGCTAATATTAAAGTAGGTAATATTGAAAATGATACCTTCGATTATGAAGAAGAGTTTTTTGATTATATCATATTTGCTGATGTTCTTGAACATCTCTATGACCCTTATAAAGTTCTTAAAAACATGGCAAAGTATCTTAAAAAAGACGGCAAAGTAATGGCCAGCATTCCTAATGTGACACACTATAGTATTATACGAAGTTTACTTAATGGCAATTGGACATATGAAAATGCTGGAATATTAGATAAGACGCACATAAGATTTTTTACATTAAGCGAGATAAATAAAATGTTCAGTGAAGCTGGATATGAAAATATGGAATATCGTGCAACTAGACTTATTGCAACCAAAGCAGATGAAGATTTTATCAATTCTATTGTCCAGCTAACCAATGAAAATTTAAAACAGCAATATGAATCATATCAGTATATTGTGCGTACTTCAAAAAGAGCAGAACAAGCCAAGCAACAATACACAGTGATAAGTTCAAAGGAAAGCAAAATAAGGTTTTTGACATTATTTCCTGAAACTGGAAATGTTCATTTAACAAAAGATGTAGGTATGATTGCCTATATCATGCACAAATATTTTAACTATGATTCTAAAATTGTATGCTATAAGAATGACGACTATCCATATCTAGACAAGGAAGTAAAAGGGCTAAAAATAGAGTTTTTAAATAAATATACCGGTGATGCTCAAAAAGATGGATATATTTATCTGAAGAATAATGCACTGAATATTGATGTTTTACATCTGTTTCACTTAAATAATCGCAGTTTGTTGTGGATTGATTTATATAAAAAGCTCAATCCAATGGGAAAAGTGTATTTAAAACTTGATGCAAATATCAGTATTATGAATTTAATACTGAATGATGATGTAGTTAAAATATTAAAACAGTGCGATCTTATTAGTATTGAAACGAAATACCTGTATGATTATTTAAATAGCAAATGGCCGATTCGAATAGAATATATTCCTAATGGTTTTTATGATTATAAAGAGAGAAAATATGTTGAATATAAAGAAAAGGATAATACAATATGTACAGTAGGCAGAATCGGATTATATATAAAAGCAACTGAAATATTATTGGAAGCTTTTAAGCTAGCTTCTCCAAGTATTCCGAATTGGAAGTTGAAAGCTATAGGACCTATAGCAGATAATTTTAAAGCATATATTAAAAAATTTTTTGCAGAAAACCCTGCTCTAAAAGAGAAAATAATATTTACAGGAGAGATTACAGATAAAATTAAATTAGAAGCTGAATATAGGAAGGCTAAAATATTTTGTTTGACGTCAAGAAATGAAGGGTTTCCATTGGTATTTCCTGAAGCAGCAGCAAATGGATGTTATATAATTTCATCTAATTTATTGGCAGCATGGGATATTACAGATAACAAAAAATATGGAGATATCTTTGAGATAGATAATGTTCAACAACTTTCGGAAAGTTTTGTAAACAACTGCAGAGATGATGTAAAGCTGCAAACAGTGTGTAATAATATACAGGATTTCAGCTATAGTCATTTTTATTGGCCCGATATATGCAACAACATTAATCGGTTTATTCGTTATAAAAGTAAAACAGTACATTAACTTAAATGAAACACAGCCAGCTACCTTAGCGTGAGGACAATTTCGAATACAGCAACTGTTTTAGTAAATATTAGAGTACGCCAAGAAAGATAATCACAAAAATTGGGCGTATATTTTTTATAAAATTGATTATTCTTTGTAGACTATGAATATATAATAAATCAGACTTTCACTTCTCACATTAGTAATTTTCTAAAATAGTAGTCGATGCGTTTTATCTTTCACTTTTTTTATTGATATTACATAATATATTACTATTACAGCATCTGATTGCTAGTATAAGAGATATTTTCTAGAATAGCTGTTGTAATGATATTTGTGCGTATATAAATGAAAGAAGAATGGATAGCAAACGTAGTGTAAATTATAAAAGGAGTGAAGTGAATGGAATATTATTTAGTAATATACTCATCAGTAACTTTAGCAACCAGAGTAAAAAAATATATGCCGTATGACGGAGACTATATAGGCATTGTGCATACACCTAAATCCATATCCAAAGGTGGATGCAGCTATGCACTTCGATGTAGAAAAAACAAACTTTCATTAGTAAAAAAAGTATCACAGGACCTTGGTATAAAAATTAAAGCAATATATTTAGAAACGATTCAAAATGGAAATAAAGCATATTATTTTGTACAGTAAAAACATACCCGTTAAAAGGCGGGTATGTTTTTACTTTGTCAATTTACAGGTAACATAATTTTTTGGAAATGTATCAAAATAGCGTCCTGCTTCATAGTATGAAATATAGTAAAAGCGAATTTAGGAGAAGGTGACAGCATGAAGGCGCTTATTTTAAGTGGTGGAATAGGCTCAAGACTTTGGCCCATTACGTATACCAAAGCAAAGCAATTGATTCCTGTTGCCAATAGGCCTATTTTATTTTACGCAATAGAATCAATCGTTAAGGCCGGAATTAAAGAAATTGGAATAGTAGTAGGGGTTACAAGAGCTCAAATCATGCAGGAAGTTGGAGATGGCAGTCGTTGGGGAGTAAAAATTACTTATATATATCAGCAAAAGCCTGAAGGATTGGCACATGCAGTGAAAATTTCAAAACACTTTTTGCAAGATGACTCTTTTTTAATGTTCCTGGGGGACAACATTATCAGAGATGACTTAAGTAGATTCATTCAAGAATATTATAATAAGAAGGTAAATGCACTGGTTGTGTTAGATAAGGTAAAAAATCCGGAGGAGTATGGTGTTGCTGTATTAGAAAATGGTAATATTGTTGAATTGGTTGAGAAACCAAAGCATTTTATAAGCGATATGGCAATCGTAGGACTTTATATTTTTGATCAAAATATATTTTCAGCTATTGAGAACATTAAGCCTTCCTGGCGCAATGAGTTAGAGATTACCGATGCCATTCAAGAGATGATTAAGAGCGGTTTTAAAGTTGGTTATGGTCAATTGGAGCACTGGTGGAAAGATACCGGGTCTTCTCAAGATATGCTGGAAGCAAACCAGAGACTGTTAGATGATATAAATGGTTGTATTAAAGGGATGATAGATTCTCAGTCAATAGTACAAGGTAAAGTAATAATAGAAAAAGATACAAGTGTAATAAATAGTGTGATCAGGGGTCCAGCTATCATAGGAGAAAAAAGTAATATTAAAAATGCATATATTGGTCCATATACCTCTGTTAGCAGTGGATGTGAAGTAGAAAACACATCAATAGAATATAGTATTGTGATGAATAACTGTAAAATCAAGAATATGGAAAAAAGAATTAGCGATAGTCTTATTGGAAATGATGTAGAGATTTTAAGCTGCAACCAAATTCCTACAACATGCTCGTTTATTGTAGGAGACAGAAGTAAGATTTATTCAATATGAGGTGGATTAGTGTGGAGCTTATACAGGGAGTAAAAATAAAAAAATTAAAGGTTATCCCGGATGAAAGAGGCAGACTGATGGAAATGTTGAGAAATGATGATGACCTCTTTATTAAATTCGGGCAAGTCTATTTAACTACCGCTTATCCCGGAGTAGTAAAGGCATGGCATTACCATAAAAAGCAGATAGATAATTTTATAGTAGTAAAAGGTATGATGAAAGTAGTTTTATATGATGGCAGAGAAGGTTCAGCTACATTTGGAAAAATTAATGAGTTTTTCATGGGGGACTATAACCCAATGCTGCTTCAAATTCCTAATGGAGTATTTCATGGTTTCAAATGCATCAGTGAAACCGAAGCAATGGTGATTAATCTTCCATCCGAAGTGTATGATTACAGTACTCCGGATGAATACAGGGTGGAACCCTATGATAACGACATTCCTTATGATTGGGAAAGGAAAGATGGATAATGAAAACAATAGTGGTAACAGGTGGATGTGGATTTATAGGGAGTAATTTTGTTAGACATTTAGTAGAAAATCATAATGATATTTTTGTAATTAATATCGATAAACTCACCTACGCAGGAAATATAAAAAATCTTTCAAATATTGATAGGTCCAAAAATTATAAATTTATCAGAGGAGATATTTGTAACAGTAATTTAATTAAGAGTATTTTTAAGCAGGGAGTAGACTGTGTTGTTAACTTTGCTGCCGAGTCTCATGTTGACCGAAGTATTGAAGATTCAAAAATGTTTGTTCAAACAAATATATTGGGAACTCAGACACTTTTGGATCTCAGTTTAAAATATGGAATAGAAAAATATATACAAATTTCAACAGATGAAGTTTATGGTTCATTGCCGCTAGACAGCAGCACTGCATTTAGTGAAGATACCCCTATAGCACCGAGGAATCCTTATTCTGCTAGCAAAGCAGGAGCTGATATGCTTGTAAGAGCATATTATCAAACCTATGGATTGCCAGCTATTATTACTAGATGCACCAATAATTATGGTCCATATCAATATCCTGAAAAATTAATACCAAAGACCATTATCAATGCGATTAATGAAAAACCAATAGGTGTATATGGTGATGGATTGAATGTAAGAGATTGGATACATGTCCGAGATCACTGTAGTGCCATTTTAACAGTGTTGGAGCAAGGTATTGCCGGAGAAATATACAATATAGGGGCAGATAATGAAATAGCTAATATTGACATTGTTAAATTAATACTCAAGCATTTAAATAAGTCGGAAAAATTAATTCAGTATGTAACAGACCGCCCGGGACATGATAGAAGATATGCCATGAATGCCAAAAAAATTAGAGAACAGTTGATGTGGGTTCCTCAAGTCAAATTTAGTGAAGGTATAAGAGAGACTATAGAATGGTATAAAAGTAATCAAAATTGGTGGGCAAGATTGTTATAAATAGGTGTAAATTATGACTAATGTAACCAGGACTTATCTTCCGAATGAAAAAATACAAGTCATACGTAAACAAAATATATAAGTGATGCTTTGATATTTAGATTTATTATTGAATGGATTGTTCATAAAGGGAGTTGTATCCTAGGTTATAAAGGATGGAGATAATCAGATAAGATATAAAGTTGATTTCTCTTAGCTTTGCATTGATCGGTCTACATTCATCGTCAAATAGTAATACAGCGTTTTCAAGCAGATTAAGAAAACGAAAAGCAGAAGATAAATATCTTTAAAGTAATAAACTGCATTTGCAATTGTTAGAACGGATTATGGTATTAGGAGGTCCACTGATGAATGAAGTTTTTTTTATAAGCGGATGTGGTGAAGATACACGCAGACATAGATTATTAGAGCAAGATTCGAAAAAAAAGATGATATATTAGTTGACGTAATAGTATGTGTTCATAATGCCTTAGAGAATGTTAAGGAATGTCTGAATTCGTTATACGCAAAAAAAACGATACCGTTTAATTTAATTATAATAAATGATGGAAGTGATGAAGAAACCACAATCTATTTAGAAAATTTTGCAAAACAAAAAGATGCTATATTACAACATAATAAAACTGCTAAAGGATATACAATAGCTGCTAATATGGGTCTTAAAAAATCAAGCTCGAAGTATGTAATATTATTGAATAGCGATACTATTGTTACAAGTGGCTGGATAGAAAAGATGATTGAGTGTATAGAAGTTGATAAAAAAACAGGTATAGTAAGTCCACTGTCTAATGCAGCAAGTTGGCAAACAGTACCAGAAATGCAAGAAAATAATGATTGGAAAGTAAATACGTTACCTAATAATATTAACTTAGAGTTAATGTCGGCAATAGTTAAGTTTTCATCATTGAAAGAATATCCAACTGTTAGCTTTTTAAATGGATTTTGTTTTATGATAAAAAGAGAAGTTATTAATAAAATAGGTATATTTGACGAAGAAACTTTTCCAACAGGATATGGTGAAGAAAATGACTACTGCATAAGAGCTTTAAATACAGGTTTTAAACTTAGAATTGTAGATGATTGTTATATCTTACATGAAAAGGCGAAAAGCTATGCTCATGAAACTAGAAAAAAATTATCTAAAAGTGCCAGTCAATTATTGCGAAATAAACATGGTGATGAAAAAGTCTCTAAATTAATCAATGAAATAAAAACTGATTCGGTCCTTTCTAGAATTAGATCCAGAATAAAATCTGTATTAGATGAGTTTAGTTTTATGAATGAGTTGATTAATAAGAAGATACTCTTTGTTTTACCTGTAAAAGGTGGTGGGGGTGGGGCAAATTCAGTTGTACAAGAAGTTCAAGGTTTAAGAAGATTTGGTTTAGAAGTTTATATTGCAAATAAGAAAGAGTATAAAGAAATATTTTTAGAGAAATATTCAGAAGCAAAAGAATTCTGTATATTTTATAAAAATGTTAATGAGTTGATAGAAAAGGCTAAAGAATTTGATTGCCTTGTTGCAACAGTATTTCACAGTGTAAAAGTCATAGAAAGAATACTAAAAGAATTGCCAGACAAGGCGACAGCTTACTATGTACAAGACTATGAACCTTGGTTCTTTCCAGTTGGAAGTGTTAAATACCAGGAAGCAGTCAATTCATTTAATATTATTCCACAAATGAAATGTTTTGCTAAGACAGATTGGATATGTAAAAAAGTAGAGAAAAACACCTGTAAAAAGGTATTCAA
Organism: Clostridiales bacterium; assembly: GCA_030156665.1. Classification (GTDB taxonomy): domain Bacteria; phylum Bacillota; class Clostridia; order SK-Y3; family SK-Y3; genus JASGMB01. The sequence goes on along the minus strand of JASGMB010000008.1, from coordinate 18,449 downwards.
GGTATTTCCTGGAATAGACAATAAAATATATAATAAATATTTAAATTTTAACAAATCAATAGATGCCAATCAAATAAATATTACAGCTATGGTTAGACCTAGCTCTCCAAGAAGATCACCAAAAGAAACGATAAAAGTTTTAAGAAATATAAAGAAAATATATAAAGATAAAGTGAATATAAATATTTTTGGGTGTAGTGATGAAGAGTTAAAGGCATATCATAATTTTTTAGATTTTGATTTTTACAACTATGGTGTTTTAAAGAGAGAGGATGTCGCAAATTTACTTAAAAAAAGCGACATTTTTATAGATATGTCTACGTATCAAGGTTTCGGCAGAACAGGAATAGAGGCTATGTCATTAGGATGCACAACAGTACTACCTAAAGATTGTGGTACTAGTGAATATGCAATAAATAATAAAAATTCAATTCTCATAGATGGCGGCAATATAGATGAAGCTACTAAAGCTGTATGTAGATTAATTGAAGATAATAAGCTAAGAAATAAATTTATAATAGAAGGTTTCAAAACAGCATCAAAATATACAATAGAACGTGCAGTTTTATCTGAATTGTTATTTTTTAAAAAAGTTTTTTTAGGAAGATATAATAAAAATAAAATAGGTGTATTATATACCAAGATGGGTGGAGAAAGACCAACCGGATCTTCATATAATAGAATAATTTTACCATTGCAAAAATTATTTGTAAAGACAAATGTTGATTGGATTTCAATGGATTACGAACATTTATTTTGCTGTAATTATAATGTGTTAATTATTCAAAGAAATGTAATAAAAGATATATATAAAGCCAAAAGAATAGTTGAATTCTGTAGAACTGAAAATATAAAGCTAGTATTTGAAATTGATGATTTGATATTCGAAAACAATATACTAGACCCTTACGAAAAAGAGGCTGTTATTTGCTTATTAAAGGAATCTCATTTGGTTATAACATCAACAAAAAAATTAGCAGAAGAGATTAAGTGTCATAACTGTAACGTAAAGGTAATAGGTAATTATATTGATAAAGAAGTATGGTTATATAATGATAAACTAACTAAAAAATCAAGTACAATTAAATTTGTTTTTTTTGGAACTCCTAGTCACGATAAAGATATTAATATGATAAAAAATGCACTTGAAAAAATAAATAAAAAATATGATAGAAAAATTGAATTTCATCATATCGGTTTAAAAATAGCACTTGGTAAGAAAATTGATATTGATTATGATGTATACCCTAATTTTGTAAAATCAATTATAAAAAATTTTGATTGGGATTTCGCAATAGCACCATTAGAAGATAAAGTATTTGACAATTGCAAGAGTGATTTGAAATTTTTAGAATATAGTATGCTTGGTTTGCCTGGTATTTATTCAAATGTTATTCCATACAAAGAATCTATAATAAATAATAAAGAGGGATTAATTGTTAATAATGATGATCAAGAATGGATTGATGCAATCGAAAAATATATTAATAGTTGCAAAATGAGAGATTATTGTAAAAAAAATGCCTTAACAAAGGTATTAAATAAACGTTTAATGGATTATGGCGTAAATAAGTGGATAGATGCTTTATTAAAAGGAGACTAAATAAAATAAGAAATTTTCTATATATTAAAACATTTAAGAATAATATGAATATTATTGTATTAAATATATTTGGTACTAATAATTATATAGCAGATGGCAGTGGGGGATGAAAATGAGAAAAAAAGTTCTTATTACTGGAGGGGATGGACAATTAGCTAAAGCATTATTAAATACCGAAAATCTGTTTAAAGTTATTGCATTAAATAAAAAACAATTAAATATTTTGTGTAATGATCAGGTGCTAAATATTATTGAAAAAATGCAGCCCAATGTAGTAATACATTGTGCTGCATACACAAAAGTTGATGAATGTGAACATAATATTCAAACTGCATATGATGTAAATTATGCTGGAACGAAGAATATAGCATTCGCTTGTAAAAAAGTAGAAGCGACAATGATATATATCAGTACTGATTATGTTTTTGATGGAAAGAAAGGAGCGCCGTATACTGAGCAAGATATTCCTTCCCCTATCAATGTTTACGGATATACTAAACTTTTAGGGGAGCAAATAGTAAAAGCTACTCTAGATAAATATTTTATTGTTAGAACTTCATGGTTATATGGAGGTCATGGGAAACATTTTGTAAATACAATTTTACAGTTAGCAAAAAAGAATTCAGAAATAAGGGTAGTAAACGACCAAATCGGTTGTCCTACCTATGTTATGGATTTAGCTCAAGCAGTATTTAAACTAATAGACACAGAAGCTTATGGGATATATCATGCTTCAAACAGTGGTTATTGCTCATGGTATCAGTTTGCTAATGAAATATTAAAATGCAGTGGAAACAGAAATGCTTTATTAATTCCCATTACATCAGATGAATTAAACAGCGCAGCTAAGCGGCCCAATAACTCATCTCTGATAAATACAAAAGGAATTTATCAGTTTAGAAACTGGAAAGAGGCATTACATGAATATATAGAAAAGAACTTAAATTAATAAAGATATTGCGCTATGATGCTTAATATAGATACTATTTATAAAAATTTCGACAAATGATTTGGGGGTAAAAATGAAAGATGTTTTGAATAAGAAGGAAAAATCAGAAATTGAAGCCAGTATTATTATTTGTGTTTGGAATAATCTTACTCATACAATGAATTGTCTGGAGAGCATAGTAAAGTATACTCATTTAAGCTATGAAATTATTTTAATTGATAATCATTCCGAGGAACCAGTGATACAAACTACAATGGACTTTTTAAACAAAAATAACATTGATTATACTATTGTACTTAATAAAGAGAACAAAGGTTTTATCAAAGCTACTAATCAGGGTATCAAACTGGCGCGAGGACAATTTATTGTTCTTTTAAATAATGATGTTAAAGTAACCAATAACTGGCTAACAAAAATGATAGATATAATAAATAACAATAAAAGAATTGGTATTGTTAGCTGTCTAGCATCTCCTTCTAATATAGGATGGCAGCCTATTAATAATCTTAGAGGAAAGGTATCATGGTTGAAGGATTTACCTACCTACGAAGGAAAAACAGTAGACGAGTATGCCAAAATAGTTGAAGACACGTATCGTGGAAAATATAAAACTGTAGGAATGGTTGCCTTTTTTTGTACTGTCATCAAAAAGAATGTAGTGAATGATATTGGTTTATTAGATGAAGACTATGGCATAGGACTTATAGATGATGTTGATTACTGTCAGAGAGCAAGTTTAAAAGGGTATATGATTGCATTGGCACTTGATACCTATGTATATCACTATCATAGGGCAACCTTTGATAGGTTAAATATTGATTGGAGAGAAATAGTAAAGGAAAATAAGAAAAAATTTCAGAAGAAGTTTGGTAAACTATATTGCTGGTGAATATATGAAGATTCTATTTGTAAATTCAGGACGTCCTCGAGCATTTATCGGAATACAATCAAGTATAATTAATACTTTAACTAAAGATTTCAAGTATAGAGTATTGGAGATTTCGCCTAAACAATTCATGACAGGAAATATTGAAGATACTTTTTTGCCAGATATTATACTTGTATTTTATGGAATATTTGTATCAGCTGAAAAAGTACTGGATGCTGCCAGAAAAGGTTTTAAAACTATATTATGGACTACCGAAGATCCTTATCAATTTGACATATATTATCAAAATACAAGAAAAGCTTACGATTATGTTTTTACTAATGATTTGTCAACTATACCATATTATGAGAAAGATAAAGTGTTTTACATTCCCGCCTGCACCGATTCTAAAATATATAGACCGCAAAAAGTAAAGCTAAAATATAAGAGCGATATCTGTATTATCGGTCAAGGATTTCCACGTAGAATTAAAATTTTAAATAGCATAGAGAAAGTACTAACAAGATTTAATGTAAAAATTATTGGGAAATGGGATGGTTGGGGGGAGGTGCTTTCGCCGAGACTTAAAAGGTTTGTATCAAGTTATGTAGCTAATCCTTATGAAGTAGCTAAATACTATAATGGTGCAAAAATTAATATTAACATACATAGAGAATGGGAAGATCAAGCAATTCCGTATAACCATAATAGCAGAAACATAAAAGCGTCCAGCCTGAATCCCAGAACTTTTGATATCAGCGCGTGTGGTGGTTTTCAGATAGTTGATAACAGTAGAGAGGAGCTTTCCAATTTTTTTGAGCCTGATAAACAAATTGTTGCATTTGATATTAATGATTATAAAGAACTTGGCGATAAGATATTATTTTATCTAAAAAACAAAAAAAAGAGAGATGAAATAAGATATAGTGGGTATGAACAAACTGTCAAAAATCATACATATATAAAGAGAATAAAATATTTATTGGATATCGTTAACAGCAGCTAACTAATCTGAATATTATATATTAATGAAAAAAATAACAAATAAAGAAAATTTGGAATTTCATTCATTATATTTTTAAATAAGGATGGTGTAAAATGAACTATATACAAAACCCTGTTCAAGTTATAACTAGAAAAATGGTTACGCCTAACCAATATATCAATATTGACTATCCAGTTATTATAAGATTAGCAAATTCAACAGTTCAGCAAACAATCAATAATGTGATATTACATACAATAAATATGTTAATAAAAAAACAAATGAACAAGCTAATAGTTGAGCAAGGATATAAGAATCCGGTAGTATCAATGGATGGTTGGTATGAAATTAAAACAAATGAAAGAGGAATATTTAGTTTAACAATCGGAAATTATACTTTCGCTTATCCTGCTGCTCATGGTTTAACAATTTTAAAGTCTTTAACTTTTGATATTCAAAGCGGAAAGATTTATAAATTAAGTGAAATGTTTAAACCAGAAAGCAATTATGTAAAAGTACTATCTGATATTATTGAAAAACAAATTCAAGCAAGAGATATACCTCTTTTAGGAGAATTTAAAGGGATTGCACCAGAACAATATTACTATATTGCAGATAAGTGTCTTGTAATATATTTTCAGCTTTATGATATTACGCCGTATGCCTTTGGATTTCCATTCTTTCCGATTTCTGTTTATGAAATACAGGATATTGTTAAAGAAAATAGTCCTCTTGGTAAAATGGCTACAAATGACTAAAGTTTATAAATTTTCAGAATATACAGTTTGATAGAACACATACTAATATAATAGCCAAGCACTTGAGTTACTAAACTACATGTACTTGGCTATTGGTTTAAAATTACTTAAAGAAGTTAAATACTTTTTGCAGCATTCCTTCATCTTTTTGATTATTAAAATTTTTGGTCATTTCATTCTCTTTTAGGTATTTTGATATAATTTCAATTAGCAAATTGTTTTGAGATTTGATTTCATGCAGTACATCTATCATGTTTTGTTTATTCAGTTGTGTTTTGACTTCTTTTAGTAATTTTACTACTTCTTGGTTATCTGATTTTATTTCAGAAAGATTTGTAGATGTTTTAACAGTTAAGTGATTATTTTCTGTAGAGATTTCTGCAGATTGTTGTTCAGTTTTAGGTATAATTGATTTCTGAGAATACGAATCAGCGGATGTAAATTCTTCAGGTACTGGCTGTGGTAACTCATCTGGAATATTTTCATAAAAGTCACAAGAGTAATTTTGAGGAAGTACTAGATCGATAAAATCGTCTATAGTACCATATAACAAATGGCCACGAAAGCTTTGTCTTTCTAATTCATAATTGTTAGAAAATTCAACAAGTACGGGAGATGAGTTTTTGGGGTGTTGAATAGGAGCAACACTACTGCAAGATAGTCCTGATGATTCTATTTCACATCCTGAAAACTCGTTTTGATTTTTCCACATAACCCATACTTTTTCATCTATTTCAAATATTACGGGTTGTAAATATGCAGAATTAGACAGATTTAAAGTAACAATTCTATCCAATTGCTTGTTATTCAATACTTTTGCATTAAGTTTTTTATACAGTATTTTAAAATTAGTGCCAGTAGATGTTGACCATACTAGATGAATGTTATTACGGGTATCGCAAAAAGCATAATAGAAGCCAATTATTTCAACAGAATTTACAGATTTTTCAGGAGTGCTCCATAAGGAAAACTGCATATGGAATTTTCTATAGAATATTTGGGTACCCTTATTACTAGAATTTTTATAAAATACGTGTAAATTTTTTTGATTATCAATTGTTAGACAGTATGGAGTAAATTCTTTGCTGCATATTGCCATACCTATATTGGTGTTGTTCCATTTTGAGCCGTCCCAAGATTTAAAATAGATAGTCCACAAGTTAACATTCATAAGATTGCTAGCTGCATACATAATATACAATTTTTTGTTGTAGACATAAATGAATAGAGATTTTACAATGTTAGAGCGCAAATCAAAACGTGAAAATACTTTACTATTCCACACATTATCTTTATTAACAAAATATTTAAGATCTCCACTTTCTGTAAGGGCTAAAATATGAATTATGTCCTCTTCATCTATATTTACATAAAATTCAAGAATTTTTTCTTCGGTTATACTGATTTCGAAAGGATCTACTTTTTCATTGTTATGTAGAGAATACACCTTATAGCATATGCCTCCAATTTTGGACAGATAAAAGTTATAGATAATCCCACTACTCTTTTTGATAAGAAAAATTTTTTGCTGCATCATGTCACCACCTCAATATATTTAAACTTTTACTATATGTATATGTTCGTTTTTGATGGACTTTCCTAAATAAAAATAAATTGCAGATGTTAGTAACAGTTTTTTTTTCCTGACATATATTGATATAGAAAGGTAGAATACAAATATACACAGGGATGCAAATATTTAAATACCATTTTCTAAAAATTTTCAAATAATATGTAACACTTGATCAGTAAGACGTATATACTAATTATGGGATTATCAAGTAATAATCAATTAATAATTAATAAGGGAGGTCTATAGTATGGCAAATGGCTATAACGGAATATACGAAAGAGATTTTGAATGTATACTAGTTGATAAGGTTTTTGACAGCTGTTTAAAGAAAAAATGCTTCGATGATATACAAGTAGAGTTACCAGAAGGAATTGATCCTAATTTTTGCGATATCGAAGTATTTTTTGAAAATGGAGTTATTAAACCAGGTTCACTAAAGGTATTAGATAGCTCTATACTACCAGAAGGATGTAAAAGAGTAAAGATGACTGTAGTGAAAAACTACATAGTGAAAGTTACTTGTAATGGAACGTGCTTTGAAATTCCTGGTACACTTCCAGAAATACCTATTGATATAGTAATGTATCATCCAGATACCAGACCAGAGTTTAAATTTGACATTATCATTGAGACAAGAGGAGAAGTATTAGACCAATTAGTAGAGTGTGAATGTGATAATGGATGTACATTAACTCTTGCAATAGGAGTCTTTATTATCGTTAAAGTTATTGGAAGAGTACAGTTAAAGCTTGATCAGGTATTCCCATATTGTGTTCCACCAAGAGAATGTAAAGACTTCTCCGATATCAGTGCATGTGACGATTTTGATACAAGAGAATTCCCAGATGATTTCTATCCTGAACAAGCAAATTATATATATCCTTGTGGCCAATAGCTCTTCTAAAAAAAATCGGTGATGCTAGCATCACCGATATTTTTTACCTATAAACTTCAGATGGAGTAAAAAACCACCTAAAGTAAATTTCACTTTATCGGAAAGGATTGATAGAAGTGGTATATCTCGATAATGCAGCTACAACATGGCCTAAGCCTTCACAAGTATATGATCTAATATTAGATTGTATGCAAAATTATTGTGCTAATCCCGGTAGAAGCGGTCATAAAATGGCAATGATGGCTAGTGAAAAAGTATATGAATGTAGAGAAAATATTTGCAAATTATTTAATATATCTAATCCTGAATGTATCTCATTTACTAATAACACTACTGAGGCATTAAATATAGGTATCAAAGGTATTTTGAAATCAGGCGATCATGTAATTATTACAAGTATGGAGCACAACTCAGTGTTAAGACCTTTGATGAAGCTGAAATCTTTAGGGATAGAGATGTCAGTTGTTAATGCAGATGCGAAGGGAAGAATATATATAACAGATATTTTAAAATCTATTAATAAGAATACAAAACTTATTGTAACCACTCATGCATCTAATGTAATTGGAACTGTAATGCCAATTAAAGAAATTGGTTATATTGCTAAAAAGGATAATATTATCTATATGGTAGATGCTGCTCAAACAGCAGGAGTGTGGCCAATTGATGTAAAAGAGATGAACATTGATATTCTAGCTTTTCCTGGGCACAAAGGGCTGCTGGGTCCGCAAGGGACTGGTGGAATATATATTCGAGAAGGTTTAATATTAGATACGTTAAAAGAAGGAGGAACAGGAAGCGTTTCTGAAAGCCCATATCAACCTCAATTTATTCCGGATAGGTATGAGAGCGGAACACTCAATACACCAGGAATTGTTGGACTAAATGAAGGAATATCATACATATTAAAAAATGGCCTTGCTGAAATTATGAGACATGAGAGAGAACTTACTAAATATATGCTTGAAGGATTGCATGATATTAAAAAAGTGAAAGTATATGGACTAAAAGAATTAGAGCAGCGTGTCGGCGTGATATCTATCAATATAATTGGAAAAGATTGTGTGGATGTATGTACAGAATTAGATGAGAAATATGACATAGCGGCCAGGGGTGGACTGCACTGTTCTTATTTAGCTCATCAAACGATGGGGACTATTAAATCAGGGACAATAAGATTAAGTATTGGATGCTTTAATACTAAGGAAGATATAGATACAGCTTTAGAGGCCATCAATAAAATAGCAAAGTAGTTTACAGTTAACAGTTAACAGTTCACGGTTTCTAGATGTATATTTTTACTTTGATAGATGTGAACTGTTAACCGTGAACTGTAAACTGTGTTAAACAAATGGGCTCATTTCTTTTATCATAGGAATAAAATCTTGGATTTTATCTTTTTTTATGTCTTTTAAAATGTTAGCAGCTCTTGCAAGTATATCAGCACCGTTAACAGGAACCTGTTCATATGCAGCTTGATATAAATTTTTTATGGATAAACACTGATTGATACTTTCTTCTAAATTAGAAGCACTAATATTTTTAATCATTGGCAAATTTCCTTGTAAAAGTTGGTCGAGAAGTTGGATTTTTAGATTTCTTTCTGCAAAATCACCAGGAAGAAAGAGGAGAGGTTTATTAGTAACTATACAATCCTGCAATATTCCCATTCCTGGTTTAGATATCACCAGCTCACCCAAACTGCTGGCAACAACAATTTTAAAGCTAGTTTTTAGCGTGTTAACTGCAGTATAAAAATTATGTAAGTCTTTATAGACATTTTCCATAACTGCAGAACCTGCATGGACTAAAATAAACTTTTCTTCAGGCTGTAGGCCTAGAATACTATTTACTGTTTGTTTATGCATTGAGATTCGCCTTGATACAATAGGAATAGGTATATAAATACACTTGAGATTAGGTTTATATTGAGGTTGTTGAATATTTATGTGAAAAAATATATCATGTTTTGAAGCAGTATCTCTAACCATTTTCTTAAAAGCTGCTGTTTTTAAATCATCATTTTTTTTAATTTCAATATTACCATGATAAAGGCAGCAGGTGATTGTATTATTTGAAAAAAGCCTTTGGATTTTTTGTGCATTTACAAAAAAGTCATTAATCATGATAGTAGTGGTATTAAGTTTTTGTAACAGTTTTTTATCACTAGCTTTTATCAAGCTTTTAGTTGATTTTTTTCTTTTGGAGACTAAGGACTGAAGATAATAGAAATTATGTACATCACAATTATATTGAGTAGTGTTTGCTTTGATAAATTTTATCATACTACCCGGCGTTAGACAAGTAATAGGCGCATGGCTAAATGTTCTTAAACTTTCTAACATGGCAATGAACCTTACGGAATGTCCAAAACCGGCATTGATAATATTTGTTATCATATGAACACCTGCTTTTTTTTTATTGTTAATAAAATTTTTTAAAGATCTAATCATACAATGTTTACAGTTGATAGCTGATTTTAGATCTTTCTAATTATATGATAAATAGCTTGTATTAAATTACATAATTGTTTAGAGAAGTTTAATTATTGACATTTTAAACTAATAAAAATTCTAAAGATGCATCCCAACACAATAGATAGTTACAAATAAAGAATATATTAACCAATTAGTCTTTTGTTGCATATTATGTAAAGGATACTAATAATGTAGGGGGAAGATCGATGAATGTATGTATGATTGGAACAGGCTATGTTGGCTTAGTGACAGGAATCTGCTTAGCACATATAGGTCATAATGTAACATGCGTAGATATTGATACACATAAAATAGAAATGTTAAAAAAAGGAGAGTTGCCAATTTTTGAGCCTGGACTAGAGGATTTACTTAAAGTAAATGTATCTGACAAAAGATTACACTTTACTAATGACATAAAACAAGCTGTGCAAAATTCACAGGTGATTTTTATTGCTGTTGGTACCCCACCAGCAAAGGATGGAAATGCTAATTTAACTAATGTTTTTGAAGCAGCGCATGATATTGCGGCTGCCTTAAATGAATATAAGGTGATTGTTAATAAAAGTACAGTGCCGGTAGGAACTGCGGAAAAAGTTTCAGAAATTATTCAAAAAAATAAAAAAAGTGAAACTGATTTTTCAGTTGTTTCAAATCCGGAATTTTTAAAAGAAGGATCAGCAATTAAAGATATTTTTGAAGGTGATCGTATCGTAATAGGCGTAGAAGATCAAAATGCCCAGGCAATAATGGAACAATTGTATAAGCCCTTAAGCATTCCTGTGTATGTTACAGATGTAAAAAGTGCAGAAATGATTAAATATGCTTCCAACGCTTTTCTAGCTACCAAAATATCATTTATTAATGAAATAGCAAATGTATGTGAAAAAGTTGGTGCAGACATTACAAAAGTTGCTGGAGGAATGGGATTAGATAAAAGAATAGGTGCAAGTTTTTTAAATGCGGGTTTAGGCTATGGCGGCTCATGCTTTCCTAAGGATGCAAAAGCCTTGGTAGAAACAGCAAAACAAGCAGGTTACCATTTTAAGATATTAAATGCTGTAATAGAGGTAAATGATAAGCAGAAGCAAATCATGGTGGATAAGATATCCAAGTATGTGTCTAAACTCAATAATCCGGTCGTTGGAATACTGGGTTTAGCGTTTAAACCTAATACAGATGATATCAGAGAAGCACCTTCACTTTATATAATACAAAAATTAAAAGAACAAGGAATCAAGTTAAAGGCTTATGATCCCATTGCTATGGAGAATACAAAGATAATAATACCTGATATAACGTACTGTAGTAACTTATATGATGCTTGTAGAGATGTAGATGTAGTAGTAATCACTACAGAATGGGAAGAATTTAAAAATATGGATTTAGATATTGTAAAAGATAGTGTAAAAACACCTTTGATCATTGATGGAAGAAATATCTTTGATCCAATACAAATGAATCAAAAAGGTTTTAAATATATTTCAATAGGTAGATAACGAGATAGCTTGCAAGCTATCTCTGTTGGAATTTGATTAAGTTACCTGCAAAGTTCCATATCTTTGTAACCAATTAGTACATAAGTAAATATTATGTTAAGAGAACGTCAACAATGCTGTGTTTAAGTCTGGTCTTGAAGGAGCTGATAATTGATGAATAAATTAAAAATTTTAATAATGATAAAGAAATTTGCAGAAAAATATCCAAAGCATAAATTTAAAGTTGATATGATCACTGCAATCGAAGAATTTGCAGACATACAATATTGGTATAATGACGGTGATATACGCGAAATAATAAAAAAAATAAAGTTCAAGCCAGATTTTATATTTCATTATGATGTGGGCTGGGGAAATTTATATGCACCAAATATAACTGGACTTGATCAGATAGATATACCGAAAGGATGTTTTGTAAATGATATACATTGTTCTAAGAAAAATAGAATAAAATACTTTGATAAAAATAAAATAGACTTAATTTTTGCAACTTATAAGGAGCCATTTTTAAAAGCTTTTCCACAATATGAAAAAAAGCATAGATGGATGCCTTTTTCAATCAATCCGGATATTATTAAAGATTGGAAGCTAAAGAAAAATATAGATTTTTGCCTTATGGGGCAAGTATATTACAAAGACGTTAAAAATTCTCCTAAGCGAAAACCACCTAAAGGTCGTTATGAATTCAGAGAAGCCGTTTTAAACAGGATGAAAAAAAAGAAAGGATTTGTATTCAATCCACATCCAGGACATTTGGCATCCCCTTCAAAAACTCTCATAGTCAATGAAAGTTATGCGCGAGAGTTAAATCGCTCTAAAATTTTTTTTACCTGTGGAGGGGTATTTCAATATGCTGTTGCAAAATTTTTTGAAGCACCTGGATGCAGAACGTTATTGTTGGCAAAACCCAATAATGATATTCGAGAATTGGGCTTTAAGGATGGAGAGAACTTTGTAGCATGTAATAAATTTAATTTTTATGATAAAGCAAAATATTATATTAATCACAGTGAAGAGCGAGAACGAATTACTAATAACGGGTACGATTTTATCCATAGATATCATACGAATAGTGTACGAGCACAGCAATTTATAAAATATGTTGAAGACTTTTTAGAGACGAGAAGATGAAAAATTAGTAAATGGAATTGATTTTAGTAATAAAAGAAGAAATGAACATGTTATTAATTTTTGAAGGTTTTAATATGTCAATGAGCTGAAAGGGAGATAGCTAATTTTGCTATTTCCCTTTTCTTTTAATGATATCAGAGTAAATTTCTTCAAGCTTTTTGGCTTGCTTAAATTTATCAAAATGTTCTTCGATATGTTTTCTTCCCCATTGTCCCATACTTTGCCATATTTCAGGATGTTCAATGATATTAATTAATTTTTGTGTTAGCTGTATAGTATCTTTTTCAGCAATAAGAAAACCGTTTTTCCCATCTTTAATAAGATGAGGGATCCCTGAATGGTATGTGGATACTACGGGCATACCTGTCGCTTGTGCTTCTTTAAGCACATTAGGTATTCCTTCTTCATCTCCACAGGAAGAGGTAATGGAAGGAAGACAGAATATATGATGTTCATGCATGATATTGGGAATTTTATCATGCGATACAAATTCTTGAATTCTTACTTTATGATTTAGACCTAAATTGGAAATCTGTTGTTGCAAAGTTTTTTTTAACTCACCGCTTCCCACAATTAAAAGTTCAGTATTAGGTTTTACTTTTATGACATCTGCAAAAGATCGTATAAGATAGGAAAGCCCTTTTTTTCTGTAAGTCTTGCAATCGAAAGAACTTTTACTGTCTGATTGTTTTGTAGTGTTCTAGCTATATAATAGAATTGTTCGGTGTTTACACCACTCCATAAAACAGTCATCTTATCCTTAGGACATCCTGCATTTACCAGATTATCTTTAAGTTTTTGAGATACTGTGATAATAAGGTCTGCGTTTGGAAAAAGCATTTTTTTGTATTTAGACAGTATGGCAGGATTTTTTAATATTTTAGATGCATCATATCCGTGAAATGATATAACAAACGGCAATCTAGATATCTTTTTTAATTGCAGGTACTGGAGTGCTTTAACGCCAAAATGAATGTGAATGAGTTTAATTTTTTTTCTTCTTATAACTCGAAGAAAATCATATATTACTGTTGAAGAATTGTTGAAGCTATATACACTTTCATAAGGAAATAATTCTTCGTTTTGTTTTTTTCGTGTTAATACTATAATATTAAAGTTTTTTATTGCAGTAATTTCTCTGTAAATAAAAGTTTGTGTAATAGGCAAAAATCTATCTGTTATTACGGCTATATTTTTCATATAAAATCATCCTCATTATTTTGATTTAATGATAGAAAAATTTTTTATACTTTTAACTGTCCACTAGCAAAATGGACTCATCTTTTTGATTACAGGTATGAAGTCTTCCAATGTATCTTTAGTTGAATGACTCAGAAAATTAATTGATCTTGCAAGTATATCCGTGCCGTTTGTAGGAACTTTTTCATAAGCCTGAGTGTATATATCTCTTATAGATAAACATTCTTTTATACAAGTTTTTAAACTTGAAGCATCTATTTTTTTTAGAGTAGGTAGATTACTGGATAATAATTTATCCAGTAATTCTATTTTAATTTTCCTTTCTACACTATCAGCGGGAACAAATAGTAAGGGTTTTTTAGTAACAGTACAGTCCTGCAGTATTCCCATACCAGGTTTGGAAACTACTAATTCACTTGCGTTTACTAAATTTATTCCGTTAGTAAATAACGGTGCTCTAATAATGCCTGAGTGGAATGGGAATTGATGGTTTTCTATACTACGAGCGATTACAATTTTGTAATCAGTTTTTAGATTATTTATTGCCTTATAAAAGTTATACAAATCCATATAGACATTTGTACTTACGGCAGCACCGGCATGGATTAAGATGAATTTATCATCAGGTCTTAACCCTAAAAGCTTATTTACAGTTTGTTTAGATATTGAAACCTGTCTTGACACAATGGGAATAGGTACATAAATGCATTTCATCTTAGGTTTTTTTTGTGGTTGTTCAAAGTTTATATGAAAAAAAATATCATGTTGGTTAGCTTTTTTTAAAACATTTTTTTTAAAGGATATTGTTTCTGCGCTATCATTATTTGAAATATTTATATCTCCATGATAGAGTCCGCAACGAATGGTTCTATTAGAAAATAGTTTTCTAAGTTTTGTGTATAAAAAGAAATCATCAATCATAACAGAAGTAGTTTTAAATTTGTGGCTTATTCTTTTATCACTTATTTTTCTTGCTTTTTGATCTACCAGAGATAGGTAATAGTACAGGTTATATGCAGTACAGTTATATTTAGATACGTTTGAATTTATAAATTCCTGCATGCAGTCAGGTGCTAAATATGAGATTTGTTCATCTGTATATTTTCTCAAATTTTCTACCATAGCTATAAATCTTACTGAGTGGCCAAAGCCCGACTTGATAAGATTAGTTATCATAAAATCACCTATTTTTTATATATTATAAATTACTTAAAATATTCGCTCATTGATTCTTTCCATTCTAAATAGATTTCCTTGTCAATTTTTTTTACTTGTTTTAAAAATGGATGTAGCAAGTCTAATTTTTCAAATTTATCAAACAATATTATAGGCCTACGTTCTTTAATTGTAAATGAATTTACATGATCTATTACTTTAAGCATTTCTTGTTTAGTAATAATAACGTGTTTTAGACGTACATTTAATCGAGTAAAACCCAAATGGTTCATTTCTTTTAACATAAACAAAATTTGACTTGTTAATGATTTGGATATTTTACGTTTTTTTTTAAGATATTCTTCTAAAGTTGGTCCCTCGATATATTCCATGATAATATAATTAGATCCAATCTCATACAATTTAGGAATGATAGGTGAATCCTGTGTCAATTTGTATACATTAGCCTCCATTTCTGCTTGCTTTTGACGCGCATATATTTTTACACAACGTTTAGAGGAAAGTTTAAAGACAGCTCCTTGTTCTCCTTTACCAATAAGTGGATAATGAGTTGGATTATTGATTTTTAATTCTTTTGTAGATGTACGAGTGACAGAAATACATTTAAAATCTTCCATTTTTCTAATCTCCTAATTAAATATTCATTTTAATTGCTGTAAAAGGTAAAACATTAACCATGAACTTACATAATAACTTTTTCGGCACGTTTTCTCCATGTATATTTAGCTATAAATTCATTATAAGCATTATGAGCTAGGTTTTCTTTTAATTCACGCTTATTTATTAATTTTAATAGTGCTTCTACCCATGCTTTTACATCTTCTGGAGGACAAAGTAAACTATTTACTCCATCACAAAGCACTTCCTTCAATACAGGTAGATCCGAAGCTATAATTGCTTTAGAATGAGCCATATATTCAAAGATTTTTAACGGAGACATCCATTTACTGATATTTCCTTTGCCTGCAAAAGTGCTTACTTTATACTGATAAGGAGCAAGCATAATATCAAAAGCATTGTAATAATCTCTTAATAAACCGTGTGATACAAATCCGTAGAAATAAATATTATTAGTGTCAATAGATGTTCTCCAATGTTCAATGTCTTCTTCTGTACCTCCTACTACATGAAAATCCAAATCAGGAAGATGTCTAGATATATTCAAAATCATTTCCATGCCTTTTCCAGGATATAAATGTCCAATATATCCTACTTTTGGTTTAATATTGCGACCTAATAATTTAAAGTTTTTATCTTGAGGTACTAATATCTTAGGCAAATCAGCACCATCATGTGCTACAATTATTTTTTCCTTTTTTAATGCAGGAAATAGGCGAAGATATTCTTTACTTAAAGCATCTGATATAACTACAAGGCGCTTGAAATTTTTTCTTAATAAAAGCTTTTCTGTAAGATATTTAGCAGTACGGTCTTTAGGTGGACAATGAACTTCTAATATTACAGGTCTCCCTGTAGAAGCTGCTTTTAGCAAATTTTTAAGATCGTCTCTGCCATAGAAAATATCTGGCAACTGGTTATTCAGGATTTTTTTTGGAGAAATTCTTTGTATATTAAAGCACTTCTCTACACCATAGTAGGCATATACATCTTCTATTTGTTCTTCAGATGTAAGTGCGTATAGTAGCACTTCATGTTGGTTTTTTGCAAATGCTTGACACATTTTCATTACTTGAACACTATTAGCAGCTCTACATGGAATGCGTGAGTGTGATATATAAGAAATTTTCAATGTTATTTCCCCCTCTTCTCCTTCAATTCAACCTTAATTTCATTCATTATTTTATAATATGTTCGAACTGTATAAATGGCTACCATAAATCCATACCACTATTTCCTTTGGGAACACTTTGAGTTTGTTTTCATATAATAAGGTATAGGAATATTAGTTTTATGAGGAGTGCTGGGTATGCGGCGGGATGGATGGGGATCATTTAATGATTTAGATAAACTGATTTCTAAAAACTATGGGTTGAAAATATACCGCAGTGAACTGATAAGAAAGATAATAAAATTGACTACCAATCAGGGAGTAAAAGCATTAAAACTTGTAAATATCCCTTACAGTAGATATATATTTACCTGTGAAGTTATGGAGCATGCACGCAATAATGGGTTTTACAACATTCCTGAAGTTTTGCCTTCACTGGACGGCAAAAAGGGAATTGAAACAAAGGAAGGTATAATCATGATTAATGACTGGGTTAATGCAGAAGAAGTAAAGTATAGCAGTGATTTACAATTAAAACAGACAACAGTAGCATTAGCCCAATTACATAGAGCTTCAGAGAGATTTAAACCTAGTAAAAATACCAAGCCTAAAATATTATGGGGAAAGTGGATAAAAAATTTTAATTGTAGATGCAAGCAAATGCTTATGTTTAAAAAAATAGCAGAGAGTAAAAGCAAGAAAAGTGATTTTGATAATAAGGTTATAGAGTTTACAGATTATTTTTATGATAGAGGAATGAAGGCTATACATGGCTTAGAGAAAGATAATTATTCTCGAGTATCAGAAAAAATAAAAAAGAAGAGAACCTTCTGCCATCATGACTTAGGACATCAGAATGTATTATTTACCCAAGATAATGATATCTATTTTATTGATTTTGATGATTGCATACTTGATATGACTATTCACGATTTAGCAAATTTTATTATTAGAAATGTAAGATATAAACCGTTGAATATGGATAAGGTTCGTTTTATATTAAAAACTTATGATAAAGAAAATTCTGTTTCGGAACAAGAAATGAGAATTATGAGAGACTTTATAACATTTCCACAGGAATTTTGGGAACTTGAAGTTCGATATTATAAGTATCCAGAAAAATATCCATGGCCGGAAGAGGAATTTAATATGAAATTAAATAGAGTCATTAATGATATACCAACTATGGAGGTTTGTGTAAATAAATTTTGAAATATGCAGTTTGGTATAAAGTGAAACTTACTTCAGATGGAGTTTTTACTCCATCTGAAGTTTAGTTGAACCAATCCAGGAGCGTAACATTTCTTACCCTCCACTTATGGAAGGGGAGGTATTAGAAATGGTAGCTATCGGATAAATACAACAAAGCATGGAGTGAAATATCGTAGGAGGTTTAAAAAAATGGAAGATTTTAAAACTATTTCTCTTACTAGTACTAAAAAAAAGTGAAGGTTAATAATCCAACGCATTATCCACTTATTGGTAAGGGTAAGCAGGGAGCTGTCTTTAAACTTTCCTCTAAACGTTGTGTAAAAATATATTCCATGCAGGAACATTGGGAGAGAGAGTATAATGCCTATAAGGTGATGCAGGGTTCTCCTATCATTCC
>JASGMB010000100.1 GCA_030156665.1 Clostridiales bacterium | reverse complement strand
TCTGCAAGATATACTTTCTGGCTTCAAGAAAATCTACCTAAATCATATTCGAACGAAGTGAGATAAATTCGTCGAAGACGATTTTTTTATAACGCATAGGAAAGTATATTTTTTCTTTAGATTTGCACTTTCCGTTAAATGCGTTTCAAAAAAGACTTCATTATAAATTACTTCTTTTAGAAGTCTTTTTTATAATGCATAGGAAAGTATATTTTTCCTTAATTTTACACTTTCCGTTAAATGCGTTTCAAAAAAGTTAACCTTGAAAATTTTTTATAAAAAGACTTTTTTATTATGAAGAGAAGCGTAATATCAAGACAATCTACCTTAGCTTTTTGTGCCGAAAGGCACATCAATTCGCCGAAGGCGATTGTCTTATTATGAAATTTTATTATATTTTGTTTTAATATACATGGAATAATTGCAAGAAATGTGATGGTTACAATATTTCTTAGGAGATTTTATAATAAAAGCAAGAAATAATGCTTTTGGTTTAATATTTATTCTTTATTGACATAGAAGATCACTTTATGATAAAATTACCAATAATTATAGCGTAAAAAAGTAATGAAGGAGAACAAATGCATACTTTTATTTAAGAGAGCCGGTGGGTGGTGAGAACCGGTATAAAGGATGCAATATAGCTCGCTCCAGAACTGTATCGCTGAAAAATAATGAAATGAGTAGGCGATGCCGGTGGTACCGTTAATGCCGAAGTCTGAAGGGCTAAGTCCGAGAGATGGGAGACCTAAAAGACTTCATAAGGCTGTTGTAGTAATACAATAGCAAATTAGGGTGGTAACACGAATGTACAACCTCGTCCCTAAACAATACTGTTTAGGAACGAGGTTTTTTTGTATTGGTAAAGTTCGGAATTTAGAGTTCGGAGTTTATAACGACTGCGGCAGAAAACCTAACCCCTTGTGAGTCAGGATGAATGCCGCACAAAGTTTCAAAAGAATCTACCTTGAAAAATACCTCAGGCTTTATGCCCAGAGTTTAGAATGGAAGATTCTTTTATAAATGACACTTGAAATAGCGCTAGATATAAGCTGCTGGATAGACCTAATAATATTGATATGGTAAGTATAATAAAAGTTCTCCGAACTCCCCACTCCGAACTCTGAACTATTAAAGGAGGTCGAAAACAACATGTCTGAGTTTATTCATTCAACGATAGGTGATTTTTTAGATGAGATTGCAGCCCAATACGGAGATAATGATGCACTTGTATATGTAGATAGGGGATTACGATATAGTTATAAAGAATTTAACGAAGTATGTAGACAAGCGGCAAAAGGCTTAATGAAACTTGGTGTGAAGAAAGGTGACCATGTAGCAATTTGGGCTACAAATTACCCGGAATGGGTAATTGCACAGTTTGCGACCGCCAAAATTGGAGCAGTACTTGTTACTGTAAATACCAATTATAAGATATTTGAATTAGAGTATCTTCTTAAACAGTCTGATTCCACGACACTTATTTTAATTGACGGATTCAAAGATTCGAATTATCTGGAGATTATCAATACACTATGTCCGGAAATCAAGGATGCTGAACCAGGAAAGTTACATGTAGATAAATTACCTTATTTAAAAAATATTATATATCTTGGTCAAGAAAAACAGCCGGGAATGTTTAACTGGCAGGATATTATGGAGATGGGAAAAGAGATTAGCGATGAAGAATTATACCAGCGTCAAAGCAGTCTCGACCCTCATGAGACTATTAATATGCAATATACCTCAGGAACTACAGGTTTCCCAAAAGGGGTAATGCTTACACATTACAATATATTAAATAACGGATTTTTTATTGGTGAGTGTATGCGTTTTACGCATAAAGACCGCTTGTGTATTCCGGTTCCGTTTTTCCATTGCTTCGGATGTGTATTAGGAGTGCTGGCATGTGTTACCCATGGGGCGACAATGGTACCGGTAGAGTATTTTAGACCTTTAGATGTTCTGCGATCAATTGAGACAGAGCGATGCACTGCTGTACATGGTGTGCCCACCATGTTTATCTTCATGCTGGAACATCCTGATTTCCAGAAATACGATTTATCGTCATTGAGAACAGGAATTATGGCAGGGTCACCTTGTCCTATAAAAGTAATGAAACAAGTGGTAGAAAAGATGGGAGCAAGAGAAATAACCATTGCATATGGACAGACAGAAGCATCTCCTGTAATCACACAAACGAGAGTGGATGACCCTATCGAATTAAGAGTAAGTACGGTAGGAAGAAATCTTCCGAATGTAGAAGTTAAGATTGTGGATCCGGAAACAGGAAAAGAAGTACCTAGAGGTGTGAAAGGTGAATTATGTACCCGAGGATATCATGTGATGAAGGGTTACTATAAAATGGAAGAAGCGACACGGAAAGCAATTGATGAAGATGGATGGCTTCATACCGGTGATTTGGCTATAATGGATGAAAAGGGATATTGTAAGATTTCTGGTAGGATTAAAGATATGATTATCCGAGGAGGAGAAAATATCTATCCGCGAGAAATTGAAGAGCTTCTCTATACCCATCCTCAGGTACAAGATGTACAGGTGGTTGGGGTACCTAGCAAGAGCCTAGGTGAGGAAATTATGGCCTATATTATTCCGCGAGAGGGCACATCACCTACGGCTGAAGAAATAAAACAATTCGTGCTGGATAATATGGCAAGGCACAAGGTACCTAAATATGTAAAATTTGTTGATAGTTATCCAATGACCGCCAGTGGGAAGATACAAAAATATAAATTGAGAGAGATGGCTATTGCTGAATTGGCATTGGAGGAAGATGCAGAAATAGAGACTGCATAAAATTAAAATAAATCAATGCGTTGTGCTAGTTCAATTTGGAGTTTGGAGCTAGGAGTTTGGAGTTCAAAAACATTGTTGAAAAAGCCTTAGAAATTCTTAGCGACTAAAATAATATTTTGATTAGCATAACAGCTTAAATCATTTGGTTTTAAAACTATTGATGGAGGCAGAATATGTCAGTTGCATATTATTCACAATATTGCTCTCCTTTAGGGATTATATACATTGCAGCGAGTGATAAGGGAATATGTAAAATAGTATTGCCCGGGCAATCAGAACAAGAACTGGTGATATGGCTGCAAAAAAATTTCAGCAAATTTGTTCAAAAGGAGACAGATATCATCAAACAGACTGCCTCGGAGTTAGCAGAATATTTTAATCAGCAGCGGACGGACTTTACAATCCCCCTACATTTGATAGGGACAGCGTTTCAAAAAAAGGTATGGAAGGAACTAATGAAAATACCTTATGGTAGTACTGTTTCATACGGATATATTGCTTCGAAAATCGGAAATCCTAAAGCTTGCAGGGCGGTGGGAGGGGCAAATAATAAAAATCCTATTCCTATTGTAATACCCTGCCATCGGATTGTCGGCAGTACGGGAAAGTTAGTAGGATATGGCGGTGGGCTGGACTTAAAAGAAAAATTGTTAAAAATTGAAAATATCAAAGATTTCAAAAAATAAGGGAGCTTTTCAGCTCCCTTATTGCATGTATTTGACTTTTTCATATACTTCGGAAGGGTAAATAGTTTAACCATTATGAATAATACCCTGTATTATGCGAGTAGCTCTTCTAATTGGTTTAACCGATCTTCAAATACCTTTAGTGCGTCTATGATAGGTTGTGGAGTAGATAAATCCACTCCGGCTTTTTTAAGCAGTTCTATAGGATAATCGGAATCTCCACTACTTAAAAATTCAAGATATCTGTCTACTGCAGGCTGTCCATCCTCTAATATTTGTTTTGACAGTGAAGCAGCCGCTGAAAAACCTGTAGCATACTTATATACATAAAAGCTGGTATAAAAATGAGGAATTCTGGACCATTCCATATCGATTTCACTGTCAATAATAATCTCATCACCAAAATATTTTACATTTAAATGGTGGTAAACTTCACACAGCAATTGATGGGTTAATGCTTCTCCGCTCTCAACCTTTTCATGAATAATTTTTTCAAATTCTGCGAACATTACCTGTCTAAAGACGGTACCACGGAATTCATCCAGGTAATGGTTAAGTAAATAAGCTTTTTCATTTTTTACTTTCGTATGCTCAAGCAGGTATTGGATTAATAATGATTCATTCACCGTAGAAGCAACCTCTGCAACAAATATTTTGTACTGGGAATAAATATACGGTTGATGCTTATTGGTGTAGTACGAATGCAGTGCATGCCCCATTTCATGGGCAAGGGTAAATACATCTTTGATGGTTCCCTGATAATTCAGCAGTACATAAGGATGAGTGGTATAAGCACCCCAAGAATAGGCACCGCCGGTTTTTCCCTCATTTTCGTAAACATCAATCCATCCGCTATTAAAGCCTAATTTCAATGCTTCAATATAATCGTTACCTAATGGGTGGAGAGCTTTTTCTACAATTTCTAACGCATCTTTATAATAAATATGTTTATTCATCTCTTTGACAAGAGGTGCATATAAATCGTACATGTGCAGTGTGTCCAGTTCCAGCACCTTTTTTCTTAATGATACATATCGATACATGAGAGGAAGGTGCTTATGGATAGTATCAATCAAGTTTTCGTACACGTTTTTTGAAACATTATCGACATCCAAAGAAGCTTCGAGCGCAGAAGGATATTTTCTAACCCTAGCATAAAATATATTTTTTTTCACATTTGCATTGAGGGAAGCAGCCAGTGTATTCTTTTGTTTCATATAAGAGCTATATAGTGCATAAAATGCATCCTGTCTCACCCTGCGGTCACTGCTTTCCATGAAATGAATATAATTTCCTTTGGTAAGTTCAACTTCTTGCCCTTTTTCATTTTTAATGTTGGGAAATTTTATATCTGCATTGTTTAGCATCGTAAAGATTTCTCGTGCAGAATCGCTTATCTCTTCAGAAGCAGCGAGTAATGTTTCTTCACTTTCCGATAAGATGTGATTCTTCTGTCGCAGAATTTCATTAAGGTAATGCCGATATATCTGTAGTTTAGGCTCTTCATTCAAAAAATCCGTTAACTTTTGTTCGGGAATGGAGATGATTTCGGGAGTAATAAATGAAATAGCACTATACACCTGTACAGACAAACTTTTAGCACGGTCAGTAAGTGCTTGATATATAGCATTGGTATTATCTTCATCTCTTCGCATCTTAGCGTATACAAATACTTTTTCAACAAGGCTGAGCAGTTGGTCTTGTAGCATCAATGCCTTTAAAAAAGTTGAAACAGATTCTCCCAATTTTCCTTTATACTGAGTTAATTGAGGGATTAATTCCTTTACTTTAACAAAATCTTTTTCCCATTCATCGTTATTGGAATAAATATCTTCCAAGTTCCACTTATATTTTGGATCAATTTCATCCCGTTTAGGGAGTTTATGGTTGTTATTTTTTGTCATATTCGTAGGCCTCCTTAGTAGTATAAAATTAAATACTATTTTTCTAAAATACATACTACCATTTTTACAAAACATTCTTTAAGCAGAGGTACTGCTGCTAGAGGTTTAACTATAGAACGCAGAGGGACTTCATGATAATAAAGAATTTTATAATTTGTCTGAGGTAGTAGTTTTTTAAACTTACTAATAGTCATTTTATTAATATATGAAAAATATTCGTCTCCTTTTTTATTTTTAGAAATTCGAAAGTGGATTCGGTCTTGCCCGTCTGGTAACTCTTTAGCTAAATCTTTATAAACATTAATCAGTGTTTGGTCATCGAAAAATAAATGTACCCACGGAATAGCAATGACATCACTCAAATGTGCGCCATAGGGGTGATGATAAGGAGGAAAATTAACATACAATCTTCCGCCGATTTTTAATACTCTATAACATTCTTTTAAAACTTGCAAAGGTTGATCGACATGCTCCATAGCGTCATTCATAACAATTGTGTCAAAAAAATTATCTTCAAAGTTTAAATGAGCTGCGTCGCCCAGCACAAATTGAAATCGGTCATTTAATCCTTTTTGCTGGGCTAAAGTATTGGCTTCTTTCTCATATTTTTTCACCACGTCGATGCCATATATTTTTTTCACTCCCTGTGAAGCGTAAAATAATGTTTTTCCCCCGGCACCACAGCCGATATCCAGTACTATTTTGTCCTGGAACATTTCATCTAGTGCCACTTTATCCAAATAAAATTTAACGGTGTCTTGACCTTTTTCAAACTGCCATTCTGCATAGGTTTTTACTCCTTGATTCTGCAGATTGAATGGATGTACCGGTAAAGGAAATAAACGATTTATAGACTTACATAAGGTTTGTTTTAGTGACATTTTCAAATCTCCTCGTCGTATATTTATGAATTAATATTCAATAGTTTGTCCACATAACTGCTGTTCATTGTATAATGAATGAAGAACGGCGTCTTTCCTAAAGGGCTTTTTAATTTGCTGTGCTACAAGTAGGTTTAATTTATATTCACTTATATTAAAAGCAATAGGGGTATAACCGATAAGTTCACCGTCACAATTAATAATCTGATTGTTTGTTAATATTTTTACTTGCTTTGCTTTAAAACATTCTACTTCAGGTAAAGAAATATGTTTTCCTTTAAATATAGTAGGAAATAATTTTATAAATTTAAGTTTAGAAATTTTATTGATTACACAAATATCTAAATAACCATCATCAATTCGTGCGTTTGGAGCAATCATCATACCGCCGCCGTAATATTTTCCGTTCGCAATTGCGACCAGTAAAACTTCTTTTTTCATCAGTTTATTGTCCAATTGAAACTCAACGGTTATATCTCTATAACTGATTAGCGTTTTAAATACACTTAATATATAAGCCCAGGGGCCGGAGATGAATCTCTTTATATGCTTCATGCCGTTCACAACTTCGGTATCAAAACCAATGCTGGCTACATTTATAAAATATTTTCCATTGACACAGCCTATATCGATTTTTTTAATGCTTTGATTTAGAATAATATTCAGAGCAAGTTCAATATTTTCAGGTATTCCTACACTTTTAGCAAAATCATTACCGGTTCCGGTGGGAATGATACCTAATTTTATGTTGGTTTTTGCAATTGCATTAATCACTTCATATATTGTACCGTCTCCGCCTACGGCTACAACGGTATCATATCCTTCAACCGCTGCTTCGCCGGCTATTTTTAAAGCATCGCCTTGAGCAGTAGTTTGTTGGATTGAAAACGTAATATTTAAATTTTTGAGTCTCTGCACGATTATTTTTTGAGCTTTTAGGCTTCGGCCTTTTCCAGCAACCGGATTAATAATAAATTTAATTTTCAAGGATATTCCTCCAATTTGTGAAGATATTCTTTATATTATATATTAAAAGACATGGCATATTGAGTTAATTTTAACCAAACCAGCTTGAGTGTATCACATATGTCCTATAACTACTACTATATTATGGATTTTAGCTAATTTCAAGCACAAACAAAAGGGTGCATTTAATTTGTTTGAAGAATATTATTCCAATGACGGAGCTACAAGGCTAAGAGCCTGTAAACTTGCTGCGGGCCGCATCAAACTCGCTGTCGCTCAAACAAGTGATG
>JASGMB010000099.1 GCA_030156665.1 Clostridiales bacterium | reverse complement strand
TACCAAACGCAAGTAGGATTCCGAAAGCGGACTCTATGAATAAGGAAAAGAACATGAAAGTTATAAAATTTATAATTTTTTATAAGTTTCTTATAACGGCTCTGAAATGAATAGAAAAATATTAGTAGTTGATGATGAAAAACCTATCGTTGACATACTTAAATTTAACCTAAAAAAAGAAGGATACACTGTTGTTGAGGCATATGACGGAGAAGAAGCAGTAAAAAAAGCACTACATGAAAATCCCGATCTGATATTGCTGGATATTATGCTGCCTAAAATGGATGGATTTGCAGTTTGCAAAAAGTTAAGAGAAAAAATATCAACGCCCATATTAATGTTAACCGCCAGAGAAGAAGAAGTGGATAAGGTTTTGGGGCTTGAATTGGGTGCCGATGATTATATTACAAAACCTTTCAGCGTGCGGGAATTAATGGCAAGGGTTAAAGCAAACATCAGAAGGGTTCAAACAGACTCGGCATCGGATACTGTTACCGACAGTATGATAAAAGCAGGCAAATTGCTAATTAATATTGATCAATATGAGGTTAAAAAAGAAGACCAATTATTGGAGCTTACCCTTAGAGAATTTGAATTATTAAAGTTTCTTGCAACTCAACCGGCTAAAATATTTTCAAGAGAGGCTCTGCTCGAAAAAGTGTGGGGCTATGAATATTATGGAGATGTACGAACTGTAGATGTAACCATTAGAAGACTAAGAGAAAAAGTAGAAGATGAACCAAGCAATCCACAATATATTATTACCAAAAGAGGAGTTGGGTATTATTTCAATAATAAAGTGTGATGATATTCCCAACCAATAAGAAGAGGTCGGAACAGTATGTTTAAAAGTATTCAATGGAAATTGGTTACCATGTTTGTGCTGCTTGTAGTTGCAGTGATGATTGTGGTAGGTACATTTTTGTTAAAGAGTGTTACCAATTTTTATCATAATGATTTTAAAAATAAAATGGACCATGTATTTGAAAATAAAGATTTTCAGTCTGCAATCACAAATACCAATTCTCCCGTAGAATTGGAAAACAAGTTGAAGAGTTTTATAGGAAGACTGGGGATTGACTCCTATCGGAATTATTTTATTTTGGACAGTGTGGGTGCTATTTTAGCTACATCCGCAAATGCAGAGTTATCAGAGAAATTTGAATATTCTGATAACATTATCGCTGCAATGAATGGCAAGAAAGGAACAGAAGTACTTCACAACCGGCGCTATGCAGATTATGCATGGCCCATATTGAAAGACAAAGAGACACAATATATTATATATATCCGGGATGAAAAAAATGACCTCCGCGATATGATGGAAGAAATTTTTAGAATTATATTAGAGGCAGTACTTTTTGGACTTATCATTTCCATTGTACTGGGATTTTTTCTTTCTAATACCATTACCACTCCGATTGCAAATCTTACACGTAAAGCAGAAAAATTGGCTGCAGGGGATTTTGACCAGACCATAGAAGTAAAATCTAAGGATGAAATAGGGAAGCTCACCAATACTTTTAATTTCATGGCTTCCGAATTAAAACAGACATTAGAAGAAATTGCCAGTGAAAAAAACAAGGTGGAAACAATATTACTATATATGACCGACGGTGTTATTGCCTTTAACGTGGATGGGAAAATTATACATGCAAATCCGGCAGCCAAAAGGATGCTGAATATTCATGAGACACAGGATATTGTATTTGACGACTTTTTCAAAAAAATGGGTGTAAATATTTCTATAGGCGAATTAATATATCTCGAACACTGGAAAACAGTAGAGAGACAAATTAATATGAATGACCAACATCTCAAAGCGTTCTTTGCTACATTTAAAGTGGAAAAAGAAAAAGTAGGCGGCGTCATTGTAGTGCTTCAGGATGTAACCGAACAGGAAAAACTCGATATGTCAAGACGGGAATTTGTAGCCAATGTATCCCATGAGCTGCGTACACCGCTTACATCCATAAAGAGCTATATCGAAACACTGCTGGAAGGAGCTTTGGAAGACAAGGAAACGGCGGTACATTTTCTGAAAGTAGTTAATAATGAATCAGACCGAATGACCAGACTGGTAAAAGACTTATTAATACTTTCTCGATTAGACCATAAGCAGACACAATGGAGTAAACACTATTTTTCAATCGTGCAGCTTATTGAAGAAGTGGTAGAAAAACTGTCATTAGAAGCGAAAAGCCACAAACATACCGTTACATTTACATCAACTGCAGACATACCCCAGATTTATGCCGATAAGGACAGAATAGAACAGGTGATCAAGAATATTATTTCAAATGCGATTAAATATACGCCTTCAGGAGGGCAAATTACCATTACCGCACAATATATAGACAATGAGGTTTGCATAATCATTAAAGATACCGGCATTGGTATACCTAAAGAAGATCAGCCCAGAATTTTTGAAAGATTTTACAGAGTGGATAAAGCACGTTCAAGAGAATTAGGTGGTACAGGGTTGGGTCTGGCGATTGCAAAAGAAATTATAACTGCACATAATGGTACCATTGCCATAGAAAGCGAACCGGATCAAGGGACAGAAGTGACTATCAAATTACCGGTTGCGTGAAATGACAAGAATGTAAATTTTTCTTAATTCCCACGTAAACAAATTGTAACAAACATAATGTATAATATTTATAGGTAAAATGCGTAAATTTTAATCGCATATTAAACGGGGTGGAAAAATGTTTAAGCGTTTATTACAAATTTTTATCATAACATTTATATTATCTATACCTGCTGTTGTAATGGCAGCGCCTGACGAAATGTCGACAGATGATAAAGGAAATGCTACCGATTTAATTATTTTAAATAATGCAGTTGATGAAGAAATTACTACGTTTGAAGAAAACTACATCCTATCCGGTTCGGGACAGGAAGGTGTAGCGGTTACATTGTATGTCTATAATAGTGAGAGTGACAAATATCAAAAGGTTTTTATCACCGAAGAGGACATCAAGAAACCGGTAGAATGGGAAATCGGTGCGTCCGGGTTATTCGCCCAGCAGGTGGATTTAAAAAAAGGTAAGAATGCCTTTGCGCTTCGAGCTGAATTGGATGAAGAGACCTATCAAGTGATAAAGATAGATATCAAGCGTCAGAATAAAGATTTTATCACTAAGATTAAAGATCTTAAAATCGGTATTGGAAATGTATTGGACACATTGATGAAATAAGCAACGGAGGTCTTGTAAATTAGGAGATAGATAAATGTGAAAAAAGATAAGGTAAAAACATTAATACTTATTCTGCTTGTGGCAAATAGTATATTTCTCACAACACAAATCTGGATGGATAAAAAATTATGGTCTGCGGACTATAATTTTTTTGCTAAATGGGGAGAAAATTCCATCGTACAGGCCATAACAAAAAAACTATCCTGGGTGGTGAGAAACGGTGAGGCAGGAGCGTCCTTTGTGAACCAAACCTACTATCCTCAAAAAGTTGTTGTAAACTACGGTAACTTTAGGGCTGCATATGTCAATGGAGATGAATTATACACGCAGTCTTTGGATGAGTTTTCCCGTGCACTGAAAGCCCTTCTAAGAGAGGATCAGGTAGTAAGATATCAGAAAATAGAGGCAGAGGATGCATGGTTGAATATATTAAAATTGAAATCGATATATATAGACCTTAAGGTGCCTTATAAGACGAAATTTATCGGACAGTTTTTAGGTATAAAAAATACACCCCTTAGTAATTATATAAAAGAAATCAAAGAGTTCATTTTAGTACCGGGAGATAGTGCTTCAAATGATGTCACTTTCTATATCAAAGATTTTAACGACGGGTCAGTAGCTAAGTTTGATGTAACCTATGACAGAACACAATTGATGAATTTACTGAACCGGGAGATACCGGCATCTACTGTGGATCATAAATTTTCTTTTGAACTAGAGTTTGACAAAAAAAAGGCCAATAAAATTGTTTTAGATTCTCAAGTGCTGCTTCCATTTAACAAGCAAAAAGCGGAAGTTATAAAGAGCACTAACCCAATTCAAGACGACCATAACGTCAAAAACATTTTAAGAGCTTTTAAATATAGCACAAATAATCCCAGAAAATATATAGAAACGGATAATACATTGGTATATATTGAAAATTACAGTACCCTTAAAATTCATCCTGATGGATTGATTGAATACGATGCGATTGAAGAGGGAAAAGGGCTGCGGCTATATTCGGATTCATATGGAAATGATCCGGCAACTCCTTCGTTTCAAGAATCTTTGAATATGGCAGTAAAGTTGATAAATAAGATACAAGATACAACCGGAAAACTTCATCTATCTTCTGTTGCTGAAGATCCGGACAAACCGGGCAGCTATAAATTTGTTTTTAATTACTACCATAACGGGCTGCCTATTACGATGAATTTAATCAGTGATGATAAAGATATTTTATCTTTAAAGTATGCAGTAAAAGTAGAAGTGGTAAATGGTACACTTAAAAGTTATCGTCATTATGTAAGAGATTATGAAAGTATAAAACCAATTACTGTTGATATGCCGGTACCCAATGTACTGGATGCTATCTATAAAATAGCAAATGCAAATGCCCCATACATCAATGTTAAAGATTTACATTTAAGTTATGAAGAAGATGGTCAGGAGGAAATATTACAGCCCCAATGGCATGTCCGATTAAAGGGAGTTGACAATTTGCTTATGATACCGGTAGATAAAAAATGATTTGAGGGAATAATTATGTATTGGTCTAGAGTGAAAACAATACTCATTATACTGTTTTTATGCATCAATTTATTTCTGCTTGTTAGTATGATGGTTTCAATCAATCAAACCATAACCATCAGCAGTGATACGGTAGAAGATACGGTGGAAGTGCTGAAAAAAAATAACATATCAGTAGAGAAAAGCCTTATCCCAACAAGAATGCATAACATGCCTATTCTCCAGATGCAAAATACTCAGCAAGATGCTGATGCATTTGCTGAAAGGATTCTTGGAGAAGGTTATACTGAAGAAAAGGATGGGGATGTTTCTAAATATACTTTAGGATCCAGCATTTTAACAGTGGAAGGTTGTGCGTTTTCCTATATCAAAGCTTCTCCTTCTACTGCAATAACCGATTTGAACGAAACAACAGTTCAAGAACATGCAAAAAAAGTCTTGGAAAGATTTCATTTAAACACAAAGTATGCTGTTGTACAGGCGGTTAAAAAACAGAAAGACGGCGGATATACGGTGGCTTTTAGTCAAAGATATGCTAAGAAAGATATTTTTAATGTTTATATTACCATGACATTCACCCCTCAAGGCCTCAAATTTATGAAGGGATATTGGTTAACGCCAAAAAAATTTACAAGTGAAAAGTATCCAATCCGTCATGTTACAAGTATCTTAATCAATTTTATTAGAAATGAAGATAGACC
Organism: Clostridiales bacterium; assembly: GCA_030156665.1. GTDB lineage: Bacteria > Bacillota > Clostridia > SK-Y3 > SK-Y3 > JASGMB01. The sequence goes on along the minus strand of JASGMB010000099.1, from coordinate 2,134 downwards.
AAAAGATAAAAAAGTGACGATTACTGACATTTCCCTTGGGTACCGTGCTGACACCAATGACGATGTAGTTAACATAAAAACAGCTCCAGCCATACCGGTATGGAGAATTACTACCGATGATGGGAAAGTTTATTATTATGAAGCAATGACAGGAGACTATATCATTCATTAATCTGTTGTGCTAATCAAAATATTATTCTAGTCGCTGAAATCCCAAACTTCCAACTCCGAGCTCCAAGCTCCAAGCTCCGAACTAAAATAATAGGGTGGAATAATTTTTTTCTTTTAAATTACAATATTAAATGATATAATAACTTTATGAGAATTAACGAAGGTAGGTGCATACCTTGGACAAACTTGTTATAACCGGAGGCAGCCAACTGAGTGGAGAGGTTACTGTAAGTGGTGCTAAAAACGCAGTTGTTGCTATAATTCCTGCTGCTCTTTTGGTAGAAGGTATATGTAGAATTGAAAATGTTCCGAACATAAAAGATGTTACTGTTATTATTGATATGCTGGCACAGCTGGGTGCCAAGATTCATTACATAAATAAAAATATCATTGAAATAGATTGTTCAAAAGTAACTTCCTATACCGCCCCTTATGAAATGGTAAAAAAAATGCGGGCATCTTACTACCTGTTAGGCGCTTTATTAGGACGATTTAAAAAGGCAGAGGTAGCTTTCCCTGGGGGCTGCGACTTTGGCGTAAGACCTATTGATCAGCATATAAAGGGTTTTGAAGCACTTGGCGTAGCAATAGAAATGGAACATGGCGTTATCAATGCGTCGGCTAAACAATTGACCGGCTCCCAGGTATACATGGATGTGGTCAGTGTAGGTGCAACCATCAACGTTATGCTTGCAGCAGTAAAGGCCGAAGGCATCACTATTATTGAAAATGCTGCCAAGGAACCTCATGTTGTTGACGTAGCAAACTTTTTAAATGCCATGGGTGCAAATGTAAAGGGTGCCGGAACCGATGTCATCAAAATCAAAGGGGTAGAAAAGCTTTCCGGGGGCACTTATTCCGTTATTCCGGACCAGATAGAAGCCGGAACTTTTATGATTGCAGCTGCGGCAACCGGTGGAGATGTTTTGGTTAAAAACGTGATTCCAAAACATCTGGAATCCATTACTGCCAAGTTAATAGAAATGAATGTAAATGTGAAAGAGTATGATGATGCAATAAGAGTGTCCAGAATGGAGAAGCTGGTAAAGGCCAATGTAAAGACTTTGCCCTATCCCGGGTTTCCGACCGATTTACAGCCTCCTATTGTGGTACTGCTGTCCATTGCAGAAGGGACCAGTATTGTTACGGAAGGTGTATGGGATTCCCGCTTTCAGTATGTAGACGAATTAAAAAGGATGGGTGCAGACATTAAAGTAGAAGGAAGAATCGCTGTTGTTGAAGGAGTTAAAAAGCTTTCCGGCTCACCGGTAAATGCCACCGACCTTCGTGCAGGAGCAGCTATGGTTATCGCAGGCCTGGTTGCTGATGGTAGAACAGAAGTACATCATTTAAAACATATAGACAGAGGATATGAAAATTTTGAAGAAAAGCTAAAAATTTTAGGAGCGAACATTAAGAGGGTAAAAGATACAGACTCCGATTGAGATGAATATGTGAGACAATGGGCGCATTTCTCAGAGGAGTGTGTTTTTATGTTTCACATCCTACTGTGAACTCTATAGGAAAGGAAATCGCAATGATTACATTTTGTTCATTGTTTAGCGGCAGCAGTGGAAATGCAATTTACATAGCCAATGAAAATACCAAAATTTTAATAGATTCTGGAGTGAGCGGCAAACTGATTGCCGCTTCTTTAGCGAGTATCGGTGTTGATGCAGCAGAAATAGATGCTGTACTGGTAACTCATGAGCATAGAGACCACAGCCATGGGGTGGGCATTTTATCCCGCCGGTATAATATCCCTATATATGCGAATGAAAATACCTGGGTCGGGATGGAAAAAGATATAGGAAACATTAAAATTGAAAATATGAAAAAATTCGATACTCATTCGGAATTTTATATAAAAGATATATGTATTCATCCTTTTGCTATTCCCCATGATGCGGCAGAGCCGGTCGGATATAACTTTTATATAGATGATACTAAAGTTACGCTGGCT
>JASGMB010000098.1 GCA_030156665.1 Clostridiales bacterium | reverse complement strand
ACTAAAAAAGCAGATTATTTAATCTGCCACAGAGGTAAAAGGTCATAACATTTTTCTGTTTTTTGTAAAAACCCGGAGATTTTAATGCGCCGTTTAACAACAACAGCATCTTCACTCTTTTTATCATTGTCTGTTATATTCTGGTCTACAACTTCAGCAGTATCTTTTGCATTAGGTTTATTATTACTGTTATCTTTATTATTCTTCTCTAAGTTTTCTTGAGAAACATTTGCACTGTCCCCTTCTTGTTGTTTTGCATAGTTATTATTTTGTTCTATACTATTAATGTTTTCTTTTGTTAAATCTTCTTTTAAAGTTTCCGTTTTTGTAGTGCAACTTGTTACAAAAAGAATTATTGAAATGCTTAATAGTATAATTGACACTTTATTCTTTATCAATATATTTGCCCTCCTATCAACTGATTTTAAATCAAATTATAACTTTCTATTTCCTACCTTAATTTTCCTCCCTTTTATTTATCGGATAAATTAAACCTAAAGTTTAACAATCTTTATTATAAAATTTTCCATTATTGTAACATATACTTTCTTCCTATATCTGATTAAAACACTTGAGAGTAACATAATTTGAATTGTGTTACTCTCACATTAATATAGATAGAAGAAAAGAGAACCTCGTGCGTAGCAAAGTTCTCTTTCTAACATATTTATTTTATTGATTCTGTAGCAGTTGCTCAAATTGTTCTGTAATCTTTTCAATAAAGTAAGCACGGGAATCAGTGCTGTTAATGATAGCAAAGCCGTTTCTTCCACGCTTTGTAACTTTACCAAACCAGACTTCTGATTCTTTTGCCAAATCCAATTCATTAATAAGCGGTAAATATTGTTGCCAATTTTCTTTACCCCGCAGCAATTTGCTAATAGCCAAATAACCATAGAACATGAAGTTCTCTGCTTTTAAAGAGGTTTCTTTACTTTGCTGACGGCTTTCAAAATCTAAAAGTTCAGGTACTGTATTAAATAATCCATCAAAAAATTCACAAAGGTAACCTGCCAACTCTTGTGCTTGAGCATTTGTCATTTCTTTATAAACCATTTTTATAGCATTGACCATTGTTGCAAAGGTTACAACATTTCGTCTTTCTCTTTTAGTGATAGTATTTCTAACAATTTCTACTCTACCAGTCAGTTCACTATTTCTCATAAGTTGTCTTACAATTTCATTAGAGTGATCTGTCGCATTAAAATATTCTGATCTGCTGGAACTAATTTTTAATCCCTTTGAGAATTGATGAAACTGTTGCTGTGCAGTTTTAAGGTCATAATGCGTAATTTTAACAGGGAAAATAAAACTTTCTAAAGGAATATTAGTTATTCCCTTTTCATTAGAATCATTAAGCATTTTTAAAGCCCTGATTCTATGTTGTCCGTCGGCAATTTCAATTTGACCAGTAATATTAACCGCTCGCCCCTCATTCGTTTCATCATAGAAAGGCTCCGAAATACTGCTATTGCCATCATCAAGGACATTTAAGGTAATCATATCGACAAAATAATTACCAGCAACCATCGATTTATATATCTTTTTAACATTTGCTTTGCTATAAACTGCTTCTTCTACTTCTTCATTATTCCTTTTCTTTTTTATACGGCTACCTCGCTGGATTTCTGGATTATATGAGATTGTATTATCATCCCAATATTCAACTAACTGCCAACCCGGAATAACTGTTAAAAATTCTTTCTCATTAATCCTAAATAGATAATCTAAAGTAATTGGTTCCATAATTATCATCCTCTCTTTTAAATCTTTCTTTGTATGTGTGAATTATTTTTTCTTAATACTGGCGCCAGATTTCTTATATATAAATTTTACAGCACAACAAAAAGTTTAGGCAATGCTTACCAATTAAAGTTTTTTTGTAGATTTCGCAGATAAAAAATGTGAAAGGGTGACCATCACTCGGTTTGATGTCATTTTAACCCCAAAAAAATTTAAATTTTCTTTTCACCATTGACAAATATTTTTACAGTATTTTGCTTATTTTCTTCATCTTCTCAATGCGGAGGTAAGAAAACGGAAATTGTCAACCATAGTCTTATCTATCCTAAGTCAGCCAATCACAATAAATATCAATAATAGATTAATTTGCAACACTAAGGTTGATAATAGATAACGAATTTTCCTTCTTTAAGGAAATCTAATAAACAGAATTATACTCATCGTAATACTTCCTTTTCTCTTTACCTTATTTTATATTACTATAGTTTTGATTCCTTCTTAACAAATTCTCCTTTAAAAGAACTTTCACTACAGAATAAACAACAGTATCTGGTGATTTTTTATAATTTGTATCATTAACGATCTTTTCTTTCATTAAAGAAGCAATCCCTGATTTCTTAAAAAAGGTCTTATTATATTTCTCAAACTGGTCTAAAATAGTATCTGTCGTTTGAAGAAAAATTTTGATTGGAATGATGTTAGGATAACTGCTATTTCCATCCTTTCTCATAGTTTCTATCCTAATATTATCCTCGTCAATTACCCAGTTTGTCCGCTCAACTGCATCCTTAGCATCACTCAAATCTTCTTGCTCTTCAATTTCTTCTTCTGTAATATCCTCTTTTACAAGTGCTTTCCACTTTTCTCTTAAAGCGTTTATTTCTTTTAAATGTAATTTTACAGCACTAACTAAACTTGCTGCTTCTGTTACCTTATCCATTTCTCCCTTAATACTGTAATAAGGAATATAATTCTCCTTTAATTTTGTTTCAAAGATTTCAATACCATCGATTAATAATCCATATGAAACTTTGACATCTTCTAATTCACTTTTTAACATTTCATTCACCATCTGTTCCCCCTTTTCTCTTATAAATCCAAGGCAGCACCCTTACCTTTAGTAGTCATTCATCCATTTCTTCAGCACTAGCCACTTCTTCGGCAATATCTTCACTTATAATATCGGCTTGCTGACGAATAATTCTCTTTTTGATCTCTTCACTTATAGCCTCTGCACGCTTCTCAAAGAATGTATCATAATCATTTTCCCATATACCAAATTCATCTAAATCATTTATTAGATGAGTTTTCATTGTTTCCTGAAGTAACGGATTCACTTTACTAAATTCCTTCATGTATTGGGACGGGGCTTTTGCCTTTATCTTATTCTTATTTAAAAAGTCATCAACAATAGTAATATTCAGGACATGGTTTATGTAGAATTCTTCTTCTCCTTTCTTTCTCAAGTATGCACGGGGAAAGAAGTGATGGTAATTCTTACTGTTGGCTTGCTTTAGCCAATCATTACTAATATTGACTACAGAATTATCAATAAAGGATAAAGGTCTTTGGTATGCTAAAATGCACAGAATTCCCTTCACATAACTTCTGCCAGCACTAAACCAACCATTTTGAATAATCGCCTCTGGTCTTACATCAATTCCTTGTTCATATTGGGGCAACTTATCTTCTAAAATCATATCTATTTTTTTTATATCTTGTGCTATTTTGCTTTCTACTGAACTTGAAAAGCGCTCTGTCAGCGTAACACGCCAAAAATAATCCTGCAAATACTCTTGTTGTTTTCCAGTAGGTTTATCCTTATGTTGATAAAAATAATACGCAAACGGTACAATTAAGGCATTATAAGGTAACAAATGGGATACTGGGATTTTGAAAAAGCCTCTAAAGTAATCAACGGCTCTTTCAATGGCATCAACTACATCATCCCAAATATCAATAAACTGCTGCTTGTCTAATTTTAATATTTGTTTTTTAGAGCACTCTTTTACTAAGCAAACAGATACAGTCTGTAGTACAGTTGCATCAGAAATAGTCTCATAATCAACATTACTTAAGGAATCAATTAACTCGTCATACTTTTCTGATAAATCAAAATCTCTTTCTGCATCAAATGTCTTAGCAACCATTATTTCAAACACAGAGAGTTTCTTACCACCAATATTGATTCTTGTGAAAATCTCTGTTGCAATGTCTATAGAAGAATTCTTGATTAATATAGCAGGAAAATCATAAGTGGCGATTCTTTTATAATAATCATCAAGTTTATCGTGATACTTTTCATCAAATTTCTTGGCTAAAGAAAGTCCTCCATTTAGTAAATCTGTAAGTTTAATAAAACTTCCTTGTTCTTTTTCACTAACATCAGTAATAACAATATCTTCATCTTCAGAAGCCAATAAATCTACATATATTTCCGAGAAATCTTCATCCTTTGTTTCTCTTTTAATTATTACTCCCTTTAAACTTGCATATAAACTGGTCATTCTCTGCTGCCCATCGAGAACATATTGAATAAAATCACCTTCAGGTGTGTCTGGCAGATTTACTCCACCAATATTTCTAATAGATCTTAGCCTTTCTTTCGTTTTCCAAAGGATAAAAGTACCTATAGGATATCCCTTTAGAATACTATCCATTAGTTTTGCGGACTGCTCTTTTGACCATACAAAATCTCGCTGAAATTGTGGTATTTTGATCAATCCCTGTTCAATATCATTTAATAGAACAGAGAACTTAAATGAATGTGGTTCTGGCTGATACATTGTTTTCTCCCCCTATAAACATAATCTATATACTCAATTTTTATTTAATATTTAGTTCAATTTCCATCTCATTATTACACTTCTGACATCTACCTTTATTTTTTGATATAATCTTAATTTTTTCCACTGTTTTGCATATATGACATTCATACTCAATTGTATTTCCGATATTTTGTTCCAGTATAACCTCTGGATTATTCTTTAGATACTGTTCTATCTCTTTTAAACTATTAAAATCAGGCATATTAATTCTCCTACCTAATGTCTTTATTAAATAGTATTATATAAATTCTCTACAATCACTTGGGATTCCTTCAGTAATTTGCATGTATTTTTAATATCTACCATTTCATGCTTTAAAATTTCTATTTGTGCAAATCGTGGTAATATATCATAATATTTTGAAGGACTCTTAAAATCAGATGTTATTAATGCTTTCTCTACTGTACCTTCTATAATTTTCTCATTATTAGCAAATTTATTTAGAAGTTGTCCTATATGCTGCTCTGTTATTTTGTTTGAATCTCTTTTAACTTTCAGTTTATAGTATGATACTGAGAAGTCCAAGTTGTATTCATAATTGATTAATAAGCCTAAAGTAAAATTAACTTTATTCCCTGCATAGGTATATATATCAAAACCATCTTTGATAACATCCACTATTATCTCATTTTCCTTAATACCTAAGGCTGAGTGTTCAATTCGCATACTTTGCAAAGTAGACTTAGCCTTATTATCTATGTACGCATACTCTTCATTACTATTTAATATATGAAGCATTTGTTTTGCAACTTCATAAGAAATTGTCTGACCACCTCCGAACCAAACAGGCAAGCCACCTTCTTCTGCTTTTTTAACATATATTTTGTTCTTCTCATAATCTATTTTATCAACTTGCCAAGTTATACCTGCTAAAGTAAATTTGACACCTTTATTTTCTTTTAACGAAGTATATATAAACCAACTTTGTAATGTTCCTATTTCTTTGTTTCTATAAATTATAGAGAATTCTGGTATTGTTTCAAAAACCGATATAAAATTCAGCAGAAGATTAAACCCATATTTTTCTTCAAGTTGATTTCCTAGAATATATTCATTATTGGTGCATTCCAAAAAATTCCTACTGATTAGATAGTCAATAAACTTTTTAAATTTCAACTCATCAATATTTTGAAAACAACTGGATTTCAAAACTATCTCTTTCAAGTATTCTTCTCGAACTCCATATTTTTGGAGAATCATAGAGATAATTTGCTGAAACAAAACCGTATATGCAGATGTCGCAGTATGAGCAGATTCAACCCATTGTTTTCTTGCCAATTCAACAATTGCAATGGCATTTAAAAGAGCAAGAGCATTTTGGACACAAAATTCATAGTGTGATTGAGTTCCTTTGCGTCTGCCTGTTCTACCCATCCTCTGCCTGAACGATGCTACTGTGGATGGAGAATCGAATTGCATAATAACATCCAAGTCTCCAACATCTATGCCTAATTCCATTGTTGAGGTACAGCATAAACACATTTCTTTAGAACTTTTCAGTTTTTCCTCAGAAACATCTCTTAGGTTTTTGCTAATAGAAGAATGATGTACTTTTGCATCTATACCAATTTCTTTTAATATCTTTGCCATCATTTCTGAATTTGTTCTGCTGTTGCAGAAAAATAGGGACTTTTTCTCCTTAAGTTCCGGCAACAATCGGGAGATAGTTTTAGGGTTAAATTCTTCAAAGTATCGAATAAAAACTTTTGATTTTTTGCCTGTCCCGCTTGATTTTATAACTGTTTTACTTCTCTGGCTTGAACCGCACATCCAGTTTAATATTTCTTCAGGATTTCCTATTGTAGCAGACAACCCTACTCTTTGAATATCATACTTTGAATAAGTCTGTATTCTTTCAATAATACTTATTAACTGTGACCCTCGGTAGTTCTCAGCAAAGTAGTGTATCTCATCAATCACGACAAACCTAATATTTGAAAATAGCAGTTCATTATCGTAAGAATCTGACATTAGCAATACTTCAAGGGACTCCGGTGTAGTTGCAATAATATGTTTTGGCCCAATTGCAAATTTCTTTTTATTCGTATACTCTACTTCTCCATGCCATTTAAATGCATCAATTCCAGCAATCTTACCTAATTTCTTTAGTCTTAATTCCTGATTATTAAGAAGTGCTCTAATGGGTGATATATAAATGACTGATATTGGTTTTGTATTTTCTTTATATATTTGATTAATAATTGGTAAAAATGCAGCCTCTGTTTTCCCTCCTGCTGTTTGGGCAATCAATACACAATTGTCGCCATTTAAAATATATGGAATAGTTTCTTCCTGTATGGAAGTAAAACTATCCCACTTTAAAATATCCCTAATCCCATTTTGAATTCGTTCTTCAAGGAGAAAATAACTTGATTTCATCATAACTCCATCTCCACCGCTACTTCTCTACCATACATATCTATTTGTTTCTTAACTTCTTCAATTTGTTCATTAGAAATTTTCAGTAACGATTTTATTTTGTTCATTGGTTCAGTTTTTGCTGCTTCTAGTATAAATACAAAATTCCTTAAAAAAGTTCTTGGCAATATACTAATTTCTTGTCCAAATGCTTGTGTAAAGTTATGAACATATTCTTCAATAAATTCATCTGTTATTTTCTTTTCTGGCTGCCAACTATGAACGATACCATGAATACTTCTTACCTTCTTAGATATCTCTATAAGTTGTCTTGAATTAAATCTAGAAAGTTTAATCAGTGGCTGCTCTAATACTTTTATATCTCCTAATTTAATCGGCTCTATCCTTGTATAAAGAGCATCATGCTCCTTAATCCCTTTCTCTTCATGTTCTACTAACTCTTCTGTTCCTGTAAATAGCAAATAACATCCCGGTAAATTATCTTTACTCACCATATCAATAAGCAATCTTAAGTTTTCATAGGCTTGATATCTTACATCTTTTCTTTCTTTTCGGACTGTCTCTACCTCGTCAATAATAACTAATAATCCTGCATATCCTGATTTGTTAATAATATAGAGTAGTGTTTTCAAAAACTCAAATACATTACTTTTATCTACACTTCCTTTTATCCCTATAGCCTTTTTGACATCAGAAGAAATATTCTTATCCCCCGCAAACCAAGCCAATGCATTCTGTGCTAAATTATTATCTCCATTTAATATCCCCATGCAGAATGCTATAATGGCATTAACGATAGACGCATTAATTGTATTAGATTTTTGCAATTCTAGAGAAATTTTATCTTGCAGTTTCTCCACTAATCTTTCTTCATCATCTTCATTTTCATCAGGGTCTAAATTAAATTTATTAATTATTTCAGTCTTTTCTTTCTCTATCCAACTTTCTATAATAATTCTAAATGCTGAAAACTCTCTAAATTCATTTGTTCGAAGACCTATCATAATCTTGTTATAAATAGTTTCGAAGTTATGTAATTGGGTGTTTTTTGAAATAACTATCTCGGAAACAACAAAATTTCGGTTTAATGCTTCTTCTTTTAGAACTTCACATAAAAATGATTTCCCGCTTCCGTAAGGACCATATATCATTTTAAATCCTGAATGAGCACTACCGTCACTCTTAAATTTTATATAATCTAATTCCTCTAATAATTTATCTCTTTCTACTTCATGGCCACACATAATATATTTAGCACATTGATAAGCAGGAACTGTTCCATTATGCAAGGCTTTTAATATGGCCTGTCCTTCTTCTATCCTCATTCCCTTCACCCCTTACTTTAAATAATACTCAAATGCTAATCCGACTGGTCGAAATCCTATCCAATCATAACCTTGTTCATTTAGTTTTTCTATAAATTCTTTCATAAATTGCATTACAGATTTTGAAACAAACCTTATTCCATCCGAAGCACAAATTTCTTGAATTTCCGAATCTGTATATGAAGATGCCTTCAAAAATAATTCGAGTATTTTTCTCTCTCTTTTATTTAATGCTTCATTTTTTATGTATATTTCTATTTGTTCTTTTACTGATTTAGGAATTTCCTTCTGCTTACCCTTAGTCTGACTATCAGAAATTCCAAAATCAATAATACTTAATTGTTCTCCCTCTATCCTTTTATCTTCAACAACTAACTGTCTACTTTCTTTTTCAATAATTATTATAGGAACCAGCAATTCCTGTAGCGATATTCCCCCATGATAAAATTTTGTTCCTCCACTAGCGGGAAAAATGTTTATTCCTCTTGGGAAGTTAAAATATACTTCCCCATCATGATTTGCAGAATAACATGATTTTGTAATGTAATTTCCCTCAACTTTTTTTCTTGAGATTGAGTACCGCCTTCTTGTTACAATATTTTGCATATCTTTTGGCAAGTCAACTTTCATCCAATCCTGCAATCCTGATGTTAATACAAATCCATGATCCGCAACTACCAATACTTTTGAAACTCCAATTTCTAATAACTTTTTAATACAACTCTGAACTTTCATTAACAGGCTTGGAAACAATTGAATACTACTATCTTCGATATGTCCTGCACTGTCAATTTCATTTGAAAATATGAGTATTCTGCTTTTACCATTAAAATCATTTTTCAAACTATTAATCGGAGTATCAACGATTGCGCCAAGGTTTTTTACAATTCCTACATCTCTTGCCTGTTTAAGAAAATAATTAATCCGTTCATCTTTGTTATTTAGCGGTGTGCTATCATAGCCAGAATAGATTTTAACTACATTACTTTCTTCTTTAATCCTAAGTCGGGTATTTCCATTTGGTAGCAAACTAGCCATCCCATATTCCGTAACCGAAGGAATGGAAGATATAAGAGGCTCTATTCTTTTATTTTCAACTTCATTTATCATGGAATATATTTCTCTACCCATCTCATATCTTAAAGCATCTACAATAACTACAGCAATTTGCGTGTTAATATCTGCTCCAGATATAAATTTAGCCCAAAAGTCCAACTGTATATCTGTATTAAAATCATAGTTAGTCTTATATTCCAGTGCGTTTGCGACTTCATCATTTAAAGGTTTTAAATACTGATAGTGGTATTTGTTATCTACTAAATTCAATAGTTTAATAATAAAGTCATCCATCTGAGAATAATCTTCTTGGATTTTTCGATACAACTGGTCTATTTTCCACCAACTAGTCTAGTATCTGGAAAATATTGTGTAAAACATTCCATTTCTCAAAAATTTTTGCTTTCGAAAAATAATATCTTCTTCGTATATCAACAAACACTTTCAGTTCTTTCAACTTATTTTTCAAAGAATCAACATCTATATTCTCAAGTTCATAATGATAGGTAGCATATGTTTCTCTTAATCTATCTTTTTCACCTTTTAAATAAGTAATAAGTTCTTCTTTTATAAGTGAAGAGTTTTCTTGCTTCTTTAATATTTGGATTTCTACTTTTTTATATAGAATTTCTTCTATACCTATCAAATACTCAATAGAAAATAACTCATCGAGTTCCATTACCTCAAGTATATTTACCATATGTTTTTCTGATACTAATTTTGAGAATTCAACAAATTTATGTTGATACGCCTCATGGTTCGCCCATGTTTCAAGCAACTGAACACAGTTCATGATCTTATTGATATTTTGCAGTTCAGTTCCAAAGGGTCTAATATCTTTATTCCTGCTTTTTTGAATTAATTCACTTTGAAATAAGTTTTCTACAATTTTTTCAACAATTTTACTATTATCGTTCAATCCCTTAACATCAATTCCATACTCTAAAGCAATAAATTCAAAAAATTGTTCTTTGATTTTTGCCTGCTCCAATATCAAATCATATTTAACTGGCTCGCATATGTATTTTAGTATCGTGTATTCCTTACTAATGTCTACATATCCAAAGCCGTTTGTTAGTACAATATCATCCAATGTCTGTTGTTCCAAATATCTTATCGTATTTTCTGGGAGGATGTCCCATAAATTTTTTAATATATTTAATCTATCTTCTAAAGTTGAAAGATCAAACTTCCCGAAATCAATTTTGTACTTTTTTTCTAATATATCCCTTACTGAAGCAATATATATTTCTCCGAAATACTCATATTCCGTTAAAAAGCCTTGCTTGCTTTCAACATTACAATAAATAAGCCACTTTTTAGTAAGGTCTTTATCTTTAAGAAAAATTTTATGACGAAGTTCAATAAAACTGCCTTGATAGGCAATTTTATTGATATCCACTTCGTCAAATAAATTGAATTCCTGCTTAAACTCATTTTTCAAGTCGTACCATATCACAATATTAGAGTTTTTAAATTTTTCTTTTATAAGCCAGTATAGGTTCTAATGGAATTATGTTATATAAAACGCCTTGATCCAAATCTGGCTTATATGGCAAGATATCCATAATCTTTTGATCTAAATCATCCAAATCTTCTAACTTTGCTTCTATGTAATTACATTTTTTTTTCATTTCATTTTCTTTGTTTTTATCACTATTTGCTCTGGCTTCTATTAATTGTTTATTATAATATTTTAAATCTTCTCTGTACCGGTCTATCATTTGACCTAAATAAATACTTTTAACTTTATATAAAGTATCCTCATTCAACTTATGATAGTATACAAAACAATTAAAAGTTTTTTTAGGACTACAAATATGCCAATAAACAGGCCGTTTTTCATACTTCTTAATATGTTCACTATAAAAGTCATTTATTAAGTAAGTTTCTAAGTTTATTCCTAAAACTATCTCAATCTCCTCAATAACTTCATCTACTTTGCTATCACCTAAGTCTTCTAGTAAACAATTGTAAATTTGTTTAACCATATCTTCTTCTAAATAAATTGAACTATTTATAGGAATTACACCATTACCATCATTAACTTTACTATATCTTCCAAGTATAACACCAATATAATAAGATATTAACTCTTTTACTTCGTTAACCCCCTCAGAGTTTTGTATAGGATATAAGGTATCTAAAACCTCTAAGATCCTTGTTTCTCCTGCTAATTCATCATAATAATTAATTAAAGTATCCATCGAACTTTCTATTTTATCATAATCTACATTTATACTATCATATATATGTTTATACTTATATAAATCATAGTTACTCTCATTAATTATTTGCTCTTTTAATTCTCCGTCAATTTTATACAAGTTAAATATTAAATCATCAATTGTTATAATCAACTTGTTTTCAATGAAATTAAGAAATCTTTTAATATATAAAGATTTCTTAACACATTCATTAAATCCAATATTAGAATTAATAATAACTTTTCTAAGTAAATTATCTTTGAAATTCAAACTTGTTTCTACATATTCATAGAAGTTTTTGGCTATTTTATATCCTACTTCACCAAGATTACTAACAATAGTTTCTATTTCATTTGTGGGTTGTTTAAACGGTAACTTATTAGTATCTGTTGGTGTATAATTTATAGTCGAATTTAAAACATTTAATAAATATGTAACTAATGTTGAATTTAAAAATCCACATAAATAAAATTTCTTTTTACCACTACAAAAAATAGATGGTCCTGCTGCATCAAAAACTGCATTTTCCGGAATTATTCTGACACTAAATCCACTTGATGTTACTAATGTATAGGTTACTCCTTGTTTAAAATACATAGTTTGATTTCTATGTGCATTGTTCTCTTTATAATAATTTAATGCTTCTTGTCTCCAGTCTATTACATATTTATAATCTCCATAAAATCTGGAAAATTCACCACCTTTATTATAAGTTTTCCATTCGTTCCCAATTTTGTTTTTGTCAATTTCCCAGTAGTACCTTAAAAATCTATCGTTTGCTCCAATTCTCATTCCAGAGATTACTTTATGTTTTTTTGATATGGCAGGCTGTTCTTCGAATATTTTAAATATATAATTATCTAACCAATACACAAATGGTTCTCCAGAGATTTTTTTAAATTGATTTTGATTAATTAAATATTCTATATTTTCTTTTTTTATCTTACCTAATAATAAGTCTCTTTTTTCATTTGCACTCTGCCCGTTATACAATCTTAAAAAATATGATTTTTTATTTTCTGCTTTACTATTTTGAATAATAAACATAACAGTATTAACTTTTTCACCAGAAATATCATCAAATGCCCTCGGACCAAGGTGTACCATTTTTTCAATATAATAGTTTTCTAACAGTTTTGTCCTAATTATTTTATATGAAGATATAAACATAAACGACTGTTGAGTAATCATTCCAAGTTTACCTTCATTGTTCAAAAACTCTAAGCATCTAGCAATAAATACTGAATATAAGTCTGTGCTCCAATCTTTGTAATTAGTTTCCACAAATATTTTTAATTTTTCTGTCATATTTCTCTTCCATAGATACGGTGGATTCGTTACTACTACATCATATCCTTTCTTTTTCATAAAAATATCTACTAATTTAACTGATTTAACGGCTTCATTAGCAAATAATTGTTTATTAATATCATTTGCTTTAACAGATTCTAAATAAATATCATTTAAACTTTTCATTAATATCTGTTCTTCTTTAGTGAAATTACTTGCCGATTTAAACTCTGCCAGAGATAATACATTATCATCCATAACTGATAATTGTCCTTCAGATTGTTTCTTCTTTTGTCGTTTCGCCTTATTTAATTTATTTTTAGCGATTCTGTTTTTATATTCCTCAAATAACGGAAATAACTTTTTCTCTGGCTGAATCAAACTTCCTTTTAATCTTACATCTTTAAACTCATCATAAATAATGTCAATCATTTTTAAAACAGTTTTGTTATTCTTATGCTCTTCTTTTAACGCCTGTAATCTTGTTCCATTTAAAAGAATAGCATCGGCACAAACTAAATTAACTACTAATTTATCTTTTGTGTTTATATCACATCCATTTTCTTTTAAATATGTTTTTGTCTTAATAAACAATGTCAATGCCGTAAGTTGTACAGCCCT
This sequence comes from Clostridiales bacterium, assembly GCA_030156665.1. Lineage (GTDB taxonomy): Bacteria > Bacillota > Clostridia > SK-Y3 > SK-Y3 > JASGMB01. The sequence goes on along the minus strand of JASGMB010000098.1, from coordinate 63 downwards.
CAAATCTATATCAATTCCATGAATATTATTTTCTAATATTTTATATGGAATTTCTTCTTTAGT
>JASGMB010000097.1 GCA_030156665.1 Clostridiales bacterium | reverse complement strand
TTTCCAAATTGAGAAGATGGATAAATTTCCACCTTAAACTTTCCGCCTTTTTCCAATTCTTCCTTGAACTTAAGCCAAGCTCTATGCATGTGATAAGACTCACTTGCACCATGTGCAATTTTAATGGTTTTCAACCCTTTGCCAGTTTCTTTTGCACCTTGTGTCCCACATGCAGCCAATAATGTTAACGATACAGCTGCTGCTAATACTAATGATAAAATTTTTTTCATTTGAGTCCCTCCTAGATTAAAATTATTTTTGATTATTGCATAGCTTTTACAGCTATCGAAAAGATTGAAAAACTTAATTTAACTCTATCCAAAGGATTTCTGCTCCATTATATTGAATTCATTATTCAATATTTAAAATCTCAAAGATACAGAAATCCATTGAATTCTACTAATTTTTGTCTGATAAGTATACAAAGACCTGGAATAATGTAAGAGAAAATACAAAATTATATTGATCTAAAATTTTGCTCACGATATTTTGTTGAGAAATCTTTTTTAACATATAATTAGATATGTTAAATAGCAATAAAATAATAATGTTATATTAAGCTTATTTTTGATTTGTTTTAGCTTTTTTGTATTCATCGATAGTAACCTCTATATGCCTTCGCATAAACATTGCAGCAATTTTTCCATCATTCGCTTTGATAGCTTTTAGTATATCCTGGTGATATTCAAGACCAATCCTTGGACCAATATTTTTATATAGAATAGATTGATGATTTTGTAAAATTTCGATCAGAATCTCACTAATTTTAATGACAAAGGGATTCTTGGTTCCCAAAGCAATGGTATTGTGAAAATCAAAATCGGCTATATAGAATTTTTCAGGATTACTAACATTATTTTTCATTTCATGGTAATAATATTCTAATTTTTCAAGGTCTTTTTTATCATGATGTTCCATAAACATTCTTATATTTCCATATTCAAAGTATTTACGAAATTCCAATAGCGACAACATATCTTTATCATCCAGTAAAAACATGGACATTAAAGAATTCATATATGTTGAAGCTTCTATGTTGGTCACAAAAGTTCCAGCTCCCTGCTTTTTTTTAAGCAAACCTAGTGCAACCAGTTTTTCCATAGCTTGACGAACAGCCACTCTACTAACATTTAATTCTTTACATAGTTCGTTTTCAGTCATTATTCTAGAATTCGGCAGCCACTCTTTTAGTTTAATTTTGTTAATTATAAAGTTATATACTTTTTCACTAGCACCATTTTTACTTTCCATTCATATCACACTCAATCTAATATTTTATATATTTGTATTACAAATTTTATTATTAAAATTAATATTTGTATTACAATTACAAAAACTCAAATAATTTTATTTATCATTTTGTTCAATAAACTTATCTAATACATCATAAATTATATACTAATTACACAATTTTTTCAATACTTTTTAATATTTTTTTATTTTTTCATAAATATTTGTATTACATTATAACAATTTGAGATAGTTAATTTATAGCATGATTATTATTTGTAATACAAATCTATCCTTTGAGTTCCAAGAAAGTCAGGCTGTGCAAAAATTTAAAACAAAAATGCTTAATGGAATATATTTGATATATGAATTCTCACCTCCCAATTTCACCCATGTTGGCCACACAAAAAAAAGATGACCCATCTATAGAGTAAAACAGATTATTTGCTTGTAGTAAAAAAATTCTAAATATAAAAAAACTGGAAGCAATTTAATTGCTCCAGTCCGTATCTAAACACATCACAAAATTAATTGCACATCTACTCTTTCCCAAGCATTGCTGCTCCTATGATTCCTGCATCATTACCTAATAATGCAGTTTTAATCTTTGTTTGTGGAATATCTGTACAATACACATGCTTTTGTACCAGTTCTTTTAACGGATTTAGAAGATAATCACCTTCTTTGCAAATCCCACCACCAATAGCCAACACTTCAGGCTGAAATATATTTATGACGTTGACAATCCCTTCTGCAAGATACTTTATATAGTCTTTTACAACTTTTTCACCTGTTTTGTCCCCTGATCTGGCTGCGTCAAAAGCAGTCTTTCCATTGATTTTATCTAAATCATTGCCTACCAATTCATTGATCATTGACTCTGGATTTTCTTTTGCTGCCTGTTTTGTCTGCCTTATTAATGCAGTTGCAGATGCATAGGCTTCCCAACAACCTTTTCGGCCACATGTACACTGTTCACCATCTACATGGATAACCATATGACCTAACTCTGCTCCAGAATCATTAAACCCACTGTAAATCTTTTTATCAATGATAATACCTCCTCCTATACCTGTTCCCAAAGTAATGGTAATAGAATGATTTGCGTCTTGGGCAGCACCTGCTATTGCCTCTGCCAGGGCAGCACAGTTCGCATCATTATCTATATACACAGGCAAGTCGATGTATCTTTGAATTTCTGCTCTCATTGGTGCATTATGGAATTTAAAGTTATTTGCATAAACAAGGACACCTTCTTTTTTATTCGGAGTCCCTGGACTTCCGATACCAATAGATTTAATGTCTTTTATAGTGTAATTCACATCTTTTATTACTTTTAAAGAAAGCTGGGCCATGTCTTTCAAAATATCTGCATAATCCCTATCAGCATAAGTTGGAATACTATCTTTATGCAGAATACGTCCATGCTCATCAACCAAGCCTACTGCAATGTTTGTTCCCCCTAAATCTATACCAATATACACGTTACTTCCCCCTAATCTTTTATATTAAAAATAGGTGAACTTATTTTAAAGTTTACCTATTTTTAATATAACATTATTTAAAAACATCAAAAATGCTTTTTGCTTCATAATCAGGTTCACTTGTGTACTGAGTTGAATCATTCTTTAGATTTTAAATTTAAGCCCACCACATTTGACCTGGTTGTTCTTTGAAAATAATATCTTTTAAAAACTCAACTGCTTTTTTAAACCCTTCATCAATGGATGCTAATGCATCTTCATGTTCAATACTTATTGCTCCTTCATAACCAACTACTCTGAGCATACTTATAATATTCTTCCAGTATGTGTACCCATTTCCATAGCCGACAGTTCTAAAGGTCCATGAACGTTCGGCAATATCTGAATAAGGCTTAGTATCTAAAATGCCATTTACATCTACATTACTTTGATCAATAAATACATCTTTAGCATGAAAATGATATATAGCATTTTGTTGACCTAATACCTTAATTGCTTTAATAATATCTACTCCTTGCCAAATTAAATGACTAGGGTCGAAGTTCGCTCCAATAATATCACCAACGTTATCCCTTAATTTGAGTAATGTTTCAGGATTATATACCACAAAATTAGGATGCATTTCGAATGCAATCTTTTTAATACCATGATTGACAGCAAATTCTGCTTCCTTTTTCCAATAAGGAATTACTTTTTCTTCCCACTGCCATTTTAACGCTTTTGAAAAGTCCTCCGGCCAAGGACAGGTTATCCAATTAGGGTATTTATCCGTTTCTGAACCACCGGGACAACCCGAGAAAGTTATAATAGTATCAATGTTAAGCTTCTGTGCAAGTAAAACAGTATCTCTCCATACTTTATGATTTTTTTCTGCAAACTCTTTATTAGGATGTAAGGGATTACCATGACAGCTCAAACCTGATATTGTAATGTCTCTTTTTTTGAGCGCTTCCTCAAATGCCTTTAGCTTAGCATTATCGCTAAGTAATTCTTCCGGATTACAATGGGCATTAGGAGGATAATTCCCTGTTCCCAATTCTACTGTCTGAAGGCCATATTCCTGTACTTTATCTAGCATTTCTTCAAAGCCTATATTTTGAAATAAAACTGTAAAAACACCTAATTTCAATTTATAATCCCCCTCTAAAGCTTGATGAAGTTTTATTTTATAGTTTTATCCATTTTTGTTGCTTAGAGCTTTCTAAAATAGCTTCTACAATCTTCATTTCTTCCATTCCATCTTCAAAAGTAGCAAAACTGTAATCTGTTGCATTACCACGCTGCAGCACGCAGGTATAAAAATTCCTGAACATATTTTTCATGCCTTCTGACCAACCTTCTATATGACCTCCTGGCAAGTATGAGTAACTTAAGCTATCTTTACTCATCAATGCAGGATCTTTAAGTAATATCTCATTCGCCTTGTCCCTATAGCCTACGAATAATTCATTTGCTTTTTCTTGATACCAACTCATTGATTTATTTGATCCATTGACTTCAATAAACAAATCATTTTTATGACCAGCACTTACTTGGGACACAATCAAATTACCTACTGCACCATTTTCAAATCTTAATAAAATTGTTGCACAATCTTCTGTATCAACATTGATTTCTTCATAATCAACAACTCTTTCCATCTTATTGGTGAAAGTTTCTACTCTGTTCTTCGGTTTTTTTCTAACAGGATAAACGACTTTGATATTTGCAAATACCTCTTCTACTTTAAGCCCAGATACATATTGTGCCAAGTCACACCAGTGAGAACCAATATCGGCAACTGCTCTTGATTTTCCACCTTTTTCAGAATCGATTCTCCAGTTGTAGTCAGTATCATATAACAACCAATCTTGTAGGTAATGTCCGAAAATTATATTAATATTACCTAGTTTTCCTTCTTTAATGTTATTTCTCATTTCCTGTACAATCGGATACTGTCTGTAATTAAAATTTACTGCATTGTAAACATTATGTTTTTTAGATAACTCAGTCAATTCTTTTGCTTCAGCATATGTGAGTGAAAGTGGTTTTTCTGAAATAACATTTTTACCCGCTTTAAGTGCTTCTTTATTTATTTCAAAATGCAAAAAATTAGGCGTACAATTATGGACAACTTCAATTTCTTTATCATTTTAATTCTTCATTTTCTTCTACTATTGCTTCAATTTTTACAAACCCTAATCTTCTTAAAGCTTCAATATGTGCCGCTCCTATAAATCCCGTTCCAATGATACCAGCTTTTATTTGTCTCATTTGAATACCTCCTTAAGAATCTTCTTTACCCTCAGGATCACGGCTTCTAAAATTCAGATGAGGTTTTAGAAGCCTGTCTATTGACAAAAACCCGGAAGCGATATGCTCCCGAGTTTTGATCAGATTTCATTTTATGCCTTATCTACTTCAACTGTTTCTCCAATCCCTTAAGATGCTCAAGTGAGAGACGCGCAACGGAGTCAGGGTGTGTGGACCTTGAGCTGAAACCAACTTCCATTGTCACATATCCATCAAAATCTATATCTTTTAATGCCTGCATCACCGGAAGAAAATCCATACCTCCCTGTCCTGGCGCAAGGCGATTATAGTCTGATAAGTGTATGTGTTTTAAGTTTTTACCCATTGTATAAACGTAATCAGACGGTACTTCATTACGATATAAAACATGAAAAGTATCAAACATAACTCCAATATTTGACTGCCCTGCCTGCTCCATCATGTTTAACGCATCATCCGCGGTCTGTACCAGGTTACTATCTGAGGAAGTAGGCTCAACACATATCGTAATATTCTTTTTCTTTGCATACTCTGCAATTTCTGTCAAGCTATCAACGCTGTATTTCCATGCATCCTGCTGACTTGTTCCATAAATATACCAGCCTGCAACGTATAACACTGTAGGAGTACCAAGATCGCTGGCTAAATCTACTACATCCTTGTAATGCTGTACAGTCCAATTTCTTTCCTCTGTTATAGAGGATGCAGGGTTTGCACCGGGTCCGCCTCCTGGAGCCGGGAGCATGGATGAAGCCTTAATATTATATTTATCCAACAGTTCCTTAATTTCCTTACGTTTTTCAGCATTTAAATAGTACGGCCACGCGTGTGGAGCAGCACAACCTATTTCTATCCCGTCATATCCAATTCCGCTTAAACGTTTAATGACTTCCTCAATAGGATATGCAGGTACCCATACCGGAAAGCTGCTGTAACACCAAGTATTAAATGCGTATTTCATTGTAAATACCTCCTGTAATATTTTAGTTTATTTTTGTTAATATAATTATTAGTCGACAAATACAACTTTTTGTGTTTCTTTACCATCAAACAGACGGAAGGCAGTTTCCGCTTCTTCAAGCTTAAACTTGTGAGTTACAAGCTTTTCAACTGGCAACTTCCTTTCAACAACAAACTTAGCAATTTCATCAAATTCATGGATTGGGAAATACCATGAACCCATTACTGTAATCTGCTTGCGTATGAACTGATTGCTGGGATCAACAGTTACCTTTGTATTCTCACCGATAAACGCCACTCTTCCATGGGGCCTTACGCAGTCTAATGCATTGTTTTCCGCATACTGGTTACCCGAGCAATCTATTGCGGCATCAGCTCCCAGCCCTTTGGTAATGTTCATTATTTCTTTTACCACATCTCCATCTTTCGCGTTTATAACATAATCCGCTCCCAGTTCTTTTGATAATTCAAGACGGTTTTCAACTGCATCTACAGCTATTACTGTTGCACCCAAACCTTTGGCTACCATAATACCTGCTCCTCCCATAGGTCCTATTCCAAATATAACAATAGTATCCCGTCCACTGATTCCCATTCTCTTTTGGGCATGGTATAAAGTACCTATTGCATCAGTCGATACAGCTGCACTGACATAGCTCATCTCATCAGGTATCTTCATGCAATACTCTGCGGGAACCACCATATACTGCGCGTCTCCACCATGTAAATCAAAACCTATGCATTTAAATTGCTTGCAGAACATCTTAAAACCGCTTTTACAGTGGGCACATTCACCACATCCGATGGCAAGGTATATCGCGACACGATCTCCCGGTTTTACATTTGTCACACCCTCACCTACAGCTTCAATCTGGCCAGCTGGCTCATGTCCGGGAATTATTGAGCCGGTTTTTGCCGCCTCACTGTTTAAGACCGGATTGCCATAATAAAGGCTCATATCACTGCGGCAAATTGCCGATGCCTTAATTTTGACTAATGCTTCTCCTGTTTTAGGCTGTGGAATAGGAAATTCTCTTACTTCAACTTTTTTGTCTCCGGGGAAAACTACCCCTAACATCTTATCCATTTTGATACCTCCGAATTGATTATTTAATATTTTTTAATAAAACAGCTTATAACTGCTTTATTCTAAAAAAGAAACTATATAGTTGACCTTCTTTTCCTTCTTACGTCCTTGGCATATGCCTCCATGACAAGGCAGCAATAATAATAATTCCATTAATTAAATACAAAACCCATTGCTCTATACCAAAAATTAAAAATCCATTAGATAACATTGTAAGGAAAAAAGCACCAATTATTGTGCCGCCTATATTGCCTTTACCTCCTGCTAAAGAGGTTCCTCCAATGATGGTTGATGCAATGGCAGTCATCATATCCCCTGAAAGCATCCATGGCGCAGCATTGGAAGATTGTGCCACGGCCAACAATCCTGCCATACACGAATAAAGAGCACTTATTATAAATGCAGCAACAAACACTGTACTTACTTTAATACCAGCAAAAAATGATGCCAATCTATTCTCACCGATAAAGCCTATATTTCTGCCAAACTTTGTTTTGTGTAAAAGAATATAACTTACTACTGATATAAACAACATCCATAATACCATCACCGGAAAGCCTAAGAGATTCTGTCCAAATATATTCATGAATATTTTATTTGTTACTACGACCGGGGCTTGCTTCGTTAATATATAAGCAATACCGCTGGCTATCATGCTGGTTGCCAGTGTAACTATAATCCCCGGCAAATCAGTATTGACAATAATCAAACCGTTTACTAATCCAATTAGAACAGCTATAAGAAACGATATTAAAATTGCTAAAATTAAAGGAAACCCACTTTGCAAGAGAACAGCTAATACAGCTCCACATAAGGCAGGAATAGTCCCTATGGATAAGTCAATTTCTCCAGTGGTGATAACAAAAGTGATTCCTAGTCCTAAAACTGCAATAATTGACATTGAACGCAGAATAATTAAAAAATTAATTACATTGAAGAAGCCCTTAGCTATAAATGAAAACAATATAAAGAGAGCTATAGTAATATATAAAAGTACATTTTCCTGCGATATCCAACGATTATTTTTTACTTGAATTTTCATTTGCTTGCTAATACCAATCATTTATATGCCTCCTTGATACTATTCCCTTCCCTATAAAATGTCATTAGACTCTACATAAATTTTCTCAAGTTCGTTTCATTTCACGTTCCCTTTTTTCTCTCAAACTGCTGATTGTCAAAACAACTAATATGATAATTCCAATAATAATACTGCTAGTCCATGATGGGAATTTTAACAAAAACAGACCATTTGATATAACTGTTAGAAAAAATGCCCCGAAGAGTGCTCCTATTATACTACCCTTTCCTCCCTGAATGGAAGTTCCACCAATTACAGAAGCAACAATTGCATTTAAAACTAGCGCCTCTCCTTCGCCAGGAGTTGCAAAAGACGTCCTGGCCAGCATCAGCATGCCTGCAAAGAATACATATATCGAACAAATCATAAATGCTAGAATAACTGTTTTCTTTATATTAATCCCGTATAAAAAAGCAGCTTCACGATTATCCCCGACACACTGCAGATTTCTGCCGAACCGGGTCTTATGCAAGATAAAATATCCCACAATAGCTAACAGGAGCATCCACAATACTATTTTGGGTATTCCAAAAAATTCTTTACCGAATAAATTCAGTAAAAAGTCGTTTTTAACCGCTATAGGAGTATTACCGCTAATAATTCTCGATAATCCCATAGCTATTCCGCTAGTTCCTAGAGTTGTTATAAAACTTGGCAGCCCAACTTTTATAGTTATAACACCATTTAAAAAGCCTATCATCAAAGCTGAAATCAATCCGATTCCCAAAGAAACCAATAATGGAAAGCCTGCCCTTAAAAGTACTGCTAAAATAACAGAAGGAACTGATAAGAGTGCACCCGTTGAAATATCAATCTCACCTATTGTCAAAACAAAAGTAACACCAATTCCTAAAACAGCAATAGTTGCCATTGAGATAAGTATTGTTATTAAGTTTGTAGGAGACAAAAAATTTGGTACAGTCAAAGAAAAGAACAAGATAATCACTACAACACCGACATACATTATTACATTTTTTAATTCTTTAAAACTTCTTAAATAATGAAAAACTAAATCCATGTTATGAAGCCCTCCTTATTAACCAGTACTTTTCTCTATAATCAAATTTTTTGTTTCCTCGGTAGAATCTATAATAGCCCGTAATTTTCTGTCCCTGATAATTATAGTCCTATGGCATAGTTCAATAATATCGTCTATCTCAGTAGTTACTATTATTATTCCTTTTCCTTGACTTGCAGCTTGTAAGATTAATTGCTTTACTTCTGTCTTAGCACCAATGTCTATACCCTCTGTAGGTTCCGTAAACATAAGTACTTTCGGATTCAACATCATAGCTCTGGCAATTAAAACTTTCTGCATATTACCGCCACTTAAACTGTCCAGCCTATTATGAAGTGATGAATAACCTCTGACGCCAAACGTCTTAACCGCTTCTTTCGTAAATTCTTGTTCATATTTATCTTTTATGAACCAGTTTTTGTCTGCAAAATTAGAGGTTTCGACTATTAAATTTTCAATGATTGATTTAGTAGGAAAAACCGTTTTCATTCCCCTATTAGGTAAATATACGATACCATTCTTTAAAGCATCTACAGGTGAGTTGATATTAATCTTTTTCCCTTCAAGTTCAAGTTCCCCGGTTCCTTTTTTAGAAGCACCGAAAATAGTTTCCATAAGCAGTGTCTGTCCTTGATCTCTTAAACCATAGATTCCTATAATTTCGCCCTTTCTTACTTCAAAATTTATGTCTGACAAGCTTCTATTCTTACTGGATAGGTTTCGGACAGAAAAAACTATTTCATTTGATAGAGGTGATTTTTCGGAAACATTCAAATTTAAATCCTTTCCTGCAATCATCTCTATAATTCTAGCAGAGGTAAGACTTTTTATTTCTTCCACACCTATCAGCTTACCACCTCGAAGAACCGTAATTTTATCACAAATCTCCATCATTTCAGAAATGATATGAGAGATAAATATGATTCCGATTCCTTTGTCTGCCAGCAATCTTATATGTTGAAACAATATATCTCTTTCAGTATGTGATAATCCGGCCGTTGTTTCGTCAAATACGATTACCTTTGCACCGGCACTTAAACATCTTACTACCTGAATTAAACGTTGGGTCACTGTATCCAATTCTCCGGCAGGCGTAAATGGATCTATCTCAATATTAAAATATTCCTTCAGAAGTTTTTGGGCTTCTTCGTAGATATATTTCTTATTTATTACTCCACTAAACTTAGATGCGAATTCATTCCTTCCTATAAAAATATTGTCTGCAGCACTTAGCTGCTTTGCGATGCTTAATTCCTGAGGAACGACATAATAACCTCTTTCTTGTGCATCCCTTGGCGAATTTAATTTAACTTCTTTTTCGTTAAATAGAATTCTTCCTTTGTCCGGCTTATAGATGCCACCCATGATCTTTACAAGTACACTCTTGCCAGCTCCATTATGACCTGCTAATGCCATAATTTCACCTTTATGAAGAGTAAATGAAACATCCTGCAGCGCATTGATGCCTCCAAAATGTTTATAAATATTTTCAACTCTTATAAGAATATTTTCTGAATTAGAGCTCACTTTCCAAAATGCCTCCTTTTTAGAATGTCTGCCGACATCTAAACAAATAATAAAAACTTTATTCATTTAGTATGAAACAGATATTTGCCGGAGAGAGAGTACAAAATACTCTCTCTCTTTTTCATCAGCAATGATAATTTAAATCAAACTTTATTACGTTTCTTATTTCCATTGATCTTCCACACCTAATGGCCATTGGTCAGTTAATTTGCTGATCTCAGGCGGAATCGGATAATCCTCCGGAACTGCTTTAGTATAATGTGTCTTTAAATTTTCTGGAGTGGTCAGAGGAAGTGGAGGACTAACTACATATTTTGGCGCTTTATTCCCATATAAAACATGCTTCGCATACATTTCTCCCCACAATTTTCCTACATTGTACCAAGTTTGAGTTACAAATGCTGCAGTATAGCTTTCCGGACCATTTATCGCCATTGGAACCGCAACAGTATTATCAAGGTCTATTGTTACCATAGCTATATCTTTCCCCGGCTTCATACCCCGTTGTTTGAATACGGTTTCAGCTTGATTTGCCGGTGGATTAGCCCAATCTATGAGTACTACTTTTATATCCGGATTAGAAGCAAGCATACTTGAAACTACATCTCCCGCTTTAGAAGGATCATCAAACCACTTTTGAACAATTTCCACATCCGGATTTTCCTTAAATACATCATTCCAACCTCTGTATCTTTCCTGCACTGTATGGAAAGATCCTTCTCTTCCGCCAACAAAGCCAACAACCCCAAGTTTACCCTGACCATTCAGAATTTTTATAGCTGCTTTTGCTGAATAAACTCCAGCAAGATAACCGTCCGCATCTACAATACCTCCAAAGTTAGGATCATTCCAATCAATATCATAAGGTGCGCTGCAAAGGGTAACTAAATCGGTTTTCTTCATTATCTTCTTCAATATTTCACTAGTTGCAGCAACATCCATTGGAAGTGTAAAGATTGCATCATAGTTTTGAGCAATACTTTCAATTCTCTGATAATCTTCCAACTGTGACATATTACTTGTATCTGAAGCCATCCAAACATCCTTTATCGTAATGCCCAAGTCTTTTGCTGTGTCTTTCAGTCCTCCCAATTGCCATTTAAATGCGTCATCCATATGATTAGTCTCTACAGCAATTTCCAATTTCATATCTCTGATTTTTTGCTTCTCTTCTTCTGTTAATGCAACATCTGCTGGACTTGCAGCTTTAATAGCTTCATTCATAGTTTTATCCTGGTATATCCCTGACACACCGGCCTGAAATATTTCCTCAATATCTTTCTGTGTTAGCTTGTGTAGCCCCTGCTCATTGCTGACTGCTGAATTTTCCTTGGAAAGTTTCTTTTGAGGTTCGTCTTGATTAGGCTTGGTTTCTGTGCTAGTTTTGCTTCCACATCCAATTGTCATAACGGAAATCATTAAAACAACTAATGCTAAAGCAATCAACCGTAAACCTACTTTAATAATTTTTTGTGAATACATACAATTCCCTCCTAAATTTTGTTAATTTTTATTTGAATTATCAATTTCCGAGTACACCAGCCTGTGAGAATTTCGACTGTACGGAAATATGATTAATTCCGACTAAAAAAGCGCAAGTTTATAAAACCATACAGCAATAATGTAAAACATGGAATATTTTTAAATATTTAACCGCAAATACTCTACTTGAAGCCAAAGCAGATGAGATGGGTCAAAATTCAAACCAAAGTTTTCATTAGGAAGCCTTCTAAACATCTCGCCCTCTTGTGAATAATTATACTGCTTTTAGGTCTTATAAAGGTGCATTCACTGTATATTTATAAGCAGAACTTAATAAAAATGAGTTATTGCAGTGAAATCACTTTTCATTTCTTTTAGCAGCATACTCTAAGAATTCTCCAAAAACTTCTTCAAATTCTTTAAAATTATCTTCTATTGTTAAATTCATATTTCTGCCTACAAAAAGTGCCCACCAACTCTACTCTCAGCATTTGTGCAGCATCTATTACTTTTTTAAATGACTATGATAGCTTTAGAGGTATATCACCCAAGCACCCTGTTAAAAAACCAAGTTTCATATAAACCCCCTCCTTCAAAATTTTTACACAAATCACAACTTAATGAAATGGTTTACATTTATTAAAATTAAATTTGTATTTGGCTATTTCAATATATTGAAACGCTCAAATACATAAATATTTATTAGCACTAATATTCCATCGTAGACTCTCTTATAATAAGTTGATGATCAAGAATTACATTCTCTACTTTTTGTTTTTTATCCTTAATTCTTTTAATTAACATTTCAGCAGCTTCAACACCCATTTGATATCTTGGCTGCTCAATTGTGGTCAATGTAGGATTCATCATATTCGCAAACTGTATGTTATCAAATCCAACAACTCCTATATCTTGAGGAACTTTTAGTCCTTCATCTTTTATAGTTTTTAAGGCCCCAATTGCCAGAATATCTGAAACAGCAAAAACTGCTGAAGGTTTATCTTTTAAAGATAATAAATATTTCATCATCCGTTGACCACTTTCAAAGCTCAAACCGGCATTCACTATCCAATCTTCGTTAACAGGAATATCAAACTCTTGCAATGCTTTTATATACCCTTCTTTTCTTTGTCTTGCATACATGAATTTTTCATCTGAATTAATTAAGGCAATTTTTTTATGGCCGATTGTCAACAAATGTTTTGTAGCCTTATAGGCTGCTGTAACATTATCAATTGCGATATATGGTATATTTATTTTTTCACTATATTCACAACATTGTACTACCGGATAACGCTTTCCCACTTCTTTTAAAACATCTATATCAATAGCCGGTTCCATAGTTATAATGCCATCAGCTAATTTTTGTTTCAATAAATCTAAATATATTTTTTCTCTCTCTACATCTGCCTCAGTATTACAAAGTAATATATTATATCCGTTCTTTCTCGCTGCATCTTCTATACCTTCCACTATCACAGAATAAAAAGGATTAGATATATTAGGAATCATTGTTAAGATCATTCTACTCTCAGATCTTCTTAAATTTCTACCTAACATATTAGGTTCATAATTCAATTCTCTTATGGCATTTTCTACTAATATTCTAGTCTTCGGAGAAACCTGACCATTATTTAGAACTCTAGAAACTGTTGCAACTGATACACCTGCTGCTTTCGCTACTTCCTCTATTGTTGGCATGCTAATTACCCCTATCTTTTTCAATGTAATCCGTTACATAAATTATATTATTATCTCTACAATCTGTCAACTGTTTTTTGTAAAAAAAATATATATTTTATTAATAAATTGTCTAAAAATACTACGTTATTCACAAAGTTTTAGTATAAAAATTCCAATAAATTTTAATTATTCTCCTAATATATTATCTATCAGATCCACTATCTAGTTATTTATAGCCTACTGATATGAAATCCATTACATAATTTTTGTTTGTATTTTAAAGTCAAACCTTTAATATAATAATACTTAAAAACGTTATTCATGCGGATTTTTATCATTACTGCCTGTACTTCTCTTTATCTCTTTAGGTTTTCACATTAATTGTGTCTATAGAATATACTGATAACAGGAAAATTAAATTCTAACTATCAAATATAGCTTTTATTTACTTTCATAACTTTAAATTAATAGTATACAAAAAGGTGAATTCATAAGCATCGTAGGTCCTAGTGGATGTGGGAAATCTACGCTACTATCCATTGTTGCTGGACTTTTAAAGCCATCTTCTGGTAAAGTATTAATCAATGGTGAAACTGTAGTAGGTACATCCTCTAAAGTAGGTTATATGCTTCAAAAGGATCATCTTTTTGAATGGAGAACCATACTACAAAATGTTACTTTAGGACTGGAAATTCAAAATAAACTAAATGAAAAAATGAAAAGCTATGCAATTGAATTACTAGATACATACGGATTGGGAGAGTTTCTCAATCACTATCCTCGTCAGCTTTCAGGAGGTATGAGACAAAGGGCTGCTCTTATTAGAACATTAGCAATTCAGCCGGATATCCTATTACTTGATGAAGCATTTTCTGCCCTTGATTATCAAACCAGATTGGCAGTATCAGATGAAGTGTATACCATATTAAAAAAGGAGAATAAAACAGCAATTATGGTGACGCATGACATCGCAGAAGCTATATCTATGGCAGATAAGGTTGTTGTACTCACTCAAAGGCCGGCTACCATTAAAAATATACACGAAATCTATCTCACTTGTCCCCACTGTACCCCTTTAGGTCGGCGAGAAGCTCCGGAATTCAGACACTATTTCAATAAAATATGGAAGGAGCTGGATGTGCATGTTAAATAGAACTAAAACAAATAAAATATCAAAAAATATTTCTCCTGAACATTTACAGTGGCTCAAAAAAATCAAACAAAGGCAGTTCATGATACATGCTACAAGAATTGTTATATTAGTTGTATTTATCGTATTATGGGAAATTGCCGGACACTTAAAAATAATTGACCCGTTTATTACCAGCCAGCCTTCCCGGATATGGAAAACTTTAGTCACCTTACATCACGATGGCTCACTGTACACTCATACATTTATCACCACATATGAAACCATTATTGGATTTATTTTAGGAACACTACTGGGTACTGTTGTAGCCATACTGATGTGGTGGTCCAGCTTTCTTACGAAAGTATTGGATCCTTACCTTGTGGTGTTAAACAGTCTGCCCAAAACTGCTTTAGGGCCTATTATCATTGTATGGGTAGGTGCCGGGCAGCCTGCTATTATCGTGATGGCGCTCTTTATTTCATTTGTGGTAACCATTTTAGGTGTGCTAAGTGGTTTTCTGGAAGTAGATGAAGATAAAATCAAGCTGCTTAAAACCTTTGGTGCCACAAAGATGCAAATATTGACAAAAGTAGTTTTACCTGCAAGTGTTCCAACCATTATTTCTGCACTTAAAATCAATGTAGGCTTATCGTGGGTCGGCGTTATTGTTGGAGAGTTTTTAGTATCCAAAGCTGGATTGGGCTACCTGATCGTATACGGTGGGCAGGTATTTAAACTAGATCTTGTAATGACAAGCGTAATTATTCTTGCAATCATTGCTGCATTAATGTATCAAGGAGTCGCATGGGTTGAAAGCAGATATTTAAAGTGGAGACAATAACAATAAATTAACTGATTGTGCTGGTTCAATAATATTGTAACAGGAACATAGTAATAATTTGGAGCTCGGAGTTTGGAGCTCGAGGTTCAAAAATATTATGACAAGAGCATAGTGAAAAAGCCTTAGAAATTCTTAGCAAAGCGGAGGATAAATCGCGTCACTTGTTTGAGCGAAGTAAGTTTGACGCAATCTAAAACGAGCTTAGAATTTCTTATTTACTATTTACCGTTATATTTTTTATACTTTTAATATTAGTTATTGTATTTTACTTCTTTTTTACACAGAAATAGTGTATAATTATTGTTATAGAAAGAGCAATAAATAAAATAATAAATGCAAATGAATACTTTAAAACATATCCATTCAACATAAATATGGATATGTTAAAAATAATTCGAAATAATAGTGGAATATGATCAGGGTTAAAGTACCTCTGATTATAGGGGGACAATGTATGAAAATAATGGATCTGTTAAGCTTTTTTACAAATATGGGGTGGATATCTTTTATTTGTTTTATTTTTGGACTAGGCTTAGTAATTTTTGAGATGTTTGCTCCAGGATTTGGTATACCGGGAATTAGCGGTACTGTTTTAATCCTCCTTGGTGTAGTATTAACAGCAAAAAGTATATTACAAGCTGTAATCATTATTATTGTTATTTTTACTCTCTTAGGTATCATATTCGCTATAATCCTGCGTTCAGCTGCTACTGGGCGACTTTCTAAAACTTTAATATTATCCGATTCTATGAAAAAAGAATCGGGATATATCGGTACGGAAGATCTGGAATTATTTCTTGGAAAGGAAGGAATTACTACATCTACTTTACGTCCTTCAGGAGCAGCAGAGTTTGATGGTATAAAGTTAGACGTTGTATCTGAAGGTGAATTTATTCCTAAAGGTACAAAAGTAAAAATAATAAATGTAGCAGGACGTCGCGTTGTGGTAAGAGAAGTAAAGTAATATAATATAAGCAAATAAAAAAGGCTTCTAAAAGAAGCATTTTATAATGAAGCCTTTTTTGAAACGCATTTAATGGAAAGTGTAAAACTAAAAGAAAAATATACTTTTCTATGCGTTATAAAAAACTTGAAAGGAGCCTATGTATGGAATTAATACCTATTTTTCTTCTATTAGGTCTTTTTGTAATTGTAATAGCCCTATTCTTTAGCTTTATTCCTTTAGGGCTGTGGATCTCTGCACTTGCTGCTAATGTAAAGGTTGGTATTTTTACCTTAATTGGCATGCGGCTCAGAAGAGTTATTCCATCAAGAATTGTAAACCCTTTGATAAAAGCAATTAAAGCAGGGTTGGATGTTTCTACCAATAAGTTAGAAGCCCATTATCTAGCTGGGGGCAATGTAGATAGAGTGGTAAATGCACTTATTGCTGCTCAGAGAGCAAATATTCCTCTGGAATTCGAACGCGCTGCTGCTATTGATCTAGCAGGCCGTGATGTGCTGCAAGCAGTACAAATGAGTGTAAATCCAAAAGTAATTGAAACACCTGTAGTTGCTGCAGTGGCAAAAGACGGTATAGAAGTAAAAGCAAGGGCAAGAGTTACAGTAAGGGCAAACATTGACAGGTTAGTAGGAGGAGCAGGCGAAGATACTATTATTGCCAGGGTTGGCGAAGGGATTGTAACAACTGTAGGTTCTGCTGAAACCCATAAAGAAGTGTTAGAAAATCCTGACCGTATTTCCGAAACTGTTTTACGTAAAGGCTTAGATGCCGGAACAGCTTTTGAGATTTTGTCTATTGATATTGCCGATGTGGATGTAGGAAGAAATATTGGTGCTCAATTGCAGACAGATCAAGCTGAAGCTGATAAGCGTATCGCACAGGCTAAAGCAGAAGAACGAAGAGCTATGGCTGTTGCTAGAGAACAAGAAATGAAAGCGGCCGTTGAAGAAATGCGTGCTAAGGTTGTAGAAGCAGAAGCGGAAGTGCCTAAAGCGATGGCTGCTGCTTTAAAAGAAGGTAAATTAGGTGTAATGGATTATTATAATATGCAAAATGTTATCGCAGATACCCAAATGCGAGATGCTATTGC
>JASGMB010000007.1 GCA_030156665.1 Clostridiales bacterium | reverse complement strand
TAGGTGGTCTTGTTGTCATGCCTTTGATTAACGTCAGGAGTCTAAAAAAATTTCTCAAAATTTTTCTTAAAAACTCTTGACTTTAATTAGCTGGTCTTTGTATTATCTTAGTTTAATTATAAACATCAAAACGACATCATACTATTCAAAATCTTATTTATATTTTCGAAATGTTACGGTATTGTAGTGGAAGCTAAACAGAATGAATTTATAAATAAAAGACGGTTTTCAAACCCGCCAAAACCAGCGAATAGAAAACCGTCTCCAGATTTTTATTTGATTATCCTAAATACATATTGCACCTATTTTTAGTTCTCAATTGTTTTTATCATCCAAACCTACCCGTAATGTAGTCCTCCGTACGTTTATCATCAGGATTGCTGAAAATCTTAACCGTCGGGTTATACTCTACCACTTCTCCATGTAAGAAAAATGCTGTATTGTCCGATATACGCCCTGCCTGCTGCATGTTGTGAGTAACAATTATAATGGTATACTGCTCTTTAAGTTCTGTAGCCAAGTCTTCTATTTTTAATGTAGAAATAGGGTCAAGGGCTGATGTAGGTTCATCCATTAGCAACACTTCCGGTTCTACCGCCAAAGCTCTTGCAATACAAACTCTTTGCTGCTGTCCTCCTGACAATCCTAAGGCATTCTTTTTTAAATGGTCTTTTACTTCATCCCATATTGCTGCTGCCCTTAAGCTCTTTTCTACAATTTCATCTAATACGGCTTTCTGGGAAATACCATGGATCCTTGGACCATAGGCTATATTATCATATATACTCATTGGAAATGGATTTGGCTTTTGAAATACTAATCCCACCTTTTTTCTTAGCTGAATTACATCTACATCTTCATATATATTCTGACCGTCCAGTCTTACTTCTCCTGTAATTTTACACCCTTCCACCAGATCATTCATACGATTTAAAGTTTTCAGGAAAGTGGATTTTCCACATCCGGAAGGACCAATAAATGCCGTGATTTGCCTTTCAGGAATTTCCATATTAATTGATTTTAATGCTTGAAAATCTCCATAAAACAGGTTCAGATCCTTAATCGAAAATTTCGTATTACTCATATTTACACTCCTTTTGCTTTTCCTATATTATATTCAATCAACCATTTATTCCTAAATATATTCAATTGCATCAAAAATTCACCTTATCAATTATATTACATATCACTTTTTGGATTTCATTATAAGTTCATTAAAATGTGCATGCAATTTTCAAAATGTTTTACCAATCCTTATGTGAAAATTATGCTCCTAAATCTAATTTCATATAGTATGTATTATCCACATCAGGTGGTTCCGACAAAATAAATATATAACTTCCGCTTATATCAACGTAATTATACTTCAATATTGTATACTTGTAAAGTTTTTTAATACTACTTCCCTCATTATTCTTATATGGGTTGTAGTTCCAAATATTCAAATATTTAAATGCTCATCTTTATATACGTCTGTTTAAATTTAACATAAACTTAACAAACTATTAATACACACTTAAAAAAGGACAACTATTATTATGTTTGTTCAATTACTTCAAAAATTAATTTAAAAAATTTAGGAGGTTAATACCATGAATTTAAGAAAATCCGCATTGATTCTTTTAACTCTTGTCGTGGCAATTTCCTTGGTATTTGCAGGTTGCTCTTCAAATGCTACAAAGACAGAACCAGAAAAAACCGAACCAGCAAAAACAGAGGCTCCACAGAAAGAAGAACCTAAAAAAGAAGAAATTAGCGGCTCTATCGTATCTCTTGGTTCAACTGCAATGCAGCCGTTGGTAGAAGAAGCTGCAAAGCAATTCATGTCTAAGAATCCAAAAGCTCAAATCCAGGTTCAAGGCGGCGGTAGTGGTACCGGATTAAGTCAGGTAAGCTCCGGCGGTGCAAACATCGGCAACTCCGACGTATTTGCTGAGGAAAAGATAAAAGAAAAAGAAGTGCTTGCTTCATTAGTAGACCATAAAATTGCTGTAGTAGGTATGGCTGCAGTTGCCCATAAAGATGTTGGTGTTGATAACTTAACAAAACAACAATTAATTGATATTTTCACCGGTAAGATTACCAACTGGAAAGACGTTGGTGGAAAAGACCTTAAGATCACTCTGGTTAACAGACCTAAGAGCTCCGGTACAAGAGCAACCTTCAAAAAATATGCTCTTGACGGTGCTGAAGAAGCTGAAGGCATCACTGAAGAATCTTCCGGAACAGTTAGAAAAATTATTAGTGAAACTCCTGGTGCTATCGGTTATCTTGCCTTCTCCTATTTTGATGATTCAGTAAAGCCTTTAAAATTAGATGGCGTTGAACCAACAGAAGAAAATGTTATTACCGGTAAATTCCCTATCTGGGCATATCAACACAGCTATACTAAAGGTAAGCCAGAAGGTTTAACTAAAGCATTCCTTGACTTTATGATGAGTGCCGAGGTTCAAGAAACAATTATTCCAAAACTCGGATATATTTCTGCCACAAAAATGAAGGTTGAGAGAGACGCAAGTGGCAAGATTACAAATAAATAATCGATTTTAGTACTTAATATTCATATCATAATTGGACTGTACTAAAAGGGGGGCAAATTCAAAATTTTTGCTCCTCTTTAGTGCTGTCTAAATGGTGGATGTATATTACTTATATACTATAATTATCCACATAAAATAAAATGTGAAGGAATGATTATATTGATTAGAACAACGAGAGAAAACGATAAGGTAAAAGATGTTTCGTCTTTAAACGCCAAATATTATGACACTAAAAATAAAATTGTTGCAAGCATAGGTAAATATTACACTTACTCCTGCATTTTTTTTAGTATTATGATTATTACTTTCCTTACCTATTTTATTGCTTCCAAAGGCCTATCGACTTTTTTGAAAGATGGAGTAAGTTTATTTGATTTTTTATTAGGAACTGAATGGAAACCGGAACATGAGAATACTCCAAAATTCGGAGCCTTTGCATTTATTTTTGGTTCCTTTGCAGTAACTCTACTGTCTGTATCTCTCAGCACTCCCTTAAGTGTCGGTGCGGCAATTTTTATGGCAGAAATAAGTCCTAAATCAGGATCTAGGTTTCTACAACCGGTTATTGAGCTATTAGTGGGAATACCTTCTGTTGTCTACGGCTTTATTGGTTTATCTGTTATTGTTCCATTTATGAGAAATACCTTTGGTGGAACCGGTTTTTGCCTGGCATCCGGGACACTTGTTCTGACAATCATGATCTTACCCACTATTACAAGTGTTTCCTATGATTCGCTAAAAGCACTGCCCGGTGGCCTTAAAGATGCCTCTTATGCCCTTGGAGCAACAAGGTGGCAAACCATTTACCGAGTCTTAATTCCAACCGCTTTGCCCAGCATATTGACCGGGGTTGTTCTTGGGATGGCACGTGCTTTTGGAGAAGCACTCGCAGTACAAATGGTTATAGGAAACGTGCAAAGACTGCCAAATTCTATTTTTGACTCAATAAGCACACTTACCAGCATTCTTACTTTGGAAATGAGTAATACAATCGCAGGGACAACATATAATAATGCATTGTGGTCCATGGCTCTTATATTGCTTCTGATGTCATTCATCTTTATCTTTATCATAAGAATTTTAGGGAAAGGAAGTAAGTTAAATGAACGTTAAGGTAACCGATAAAATTGCTACAATAATATTCTATACAATTGCAATCGTTATTACGTTAATATTAGTTGGCTTATTGAGTTTTATCCTTGTAAAGGGTTTGTCCGGCATATCATGGGGTTTTCTGACAAAACCGCCCGAAAATATGAAAGCTGGCGGTGGAGTTGGCCCACAAATATTTAACTCATTTTTCCTGCTTTTTCTTACCATGCTCTTTACTGTTCCGGTTGGTATTGGCGGCGGAATATATATGGCCGAATATTCGAAACCAAATATTGTTACTAATATAGCAAGACTTGTTATTGAAGTTTTATCTTCTCTTCCTTCAATTGTGGTAGGGTTATTTGGTTTACTGATTTTCGTTCAAAAGATGGGGATGGGATTCTCTTTATTTTCCGGGGCCTTAGCCCTGATGATATTCAATCTCCCTTTAATGGTCCGTATTACCGAACAATCTTTGAGGGCGGTACCGGTAGAACAAAAGGAAGCAAGTCTTGCAATGGGTATTTCCCACTGGAAAACAATTGTATCTATCATGCTCCCTATAGCCCTTCCAGGGATCATCACGGGAACAATATTAACAGCCGGAAGAGCATTTGGTGAAGCTGCTGCACTAATGTTTACTGCAGGAATGAGCTCCCCACCTCTGGATTTTACAAATTGGAACCCACTATCAGCAAATTCACCTATAAACCCTTTTAGACCGGCTGCAACCCTTGCTGTTCATATCTGGAAGGTTAATAGTGAAGGTCTGACCCCCGACGCCAAACAAATCGCTGCCTCAGCTTCAGCAGTTCTTATTACATGTGTATTGTTTTTTAATTTATTATCACGATTGGTCGGAAAATTGATTTACAAGAAATTTACAGCTGCATAACTTATTTTTATAGAGAGTATTCTTAGGAGGATAATATGGTTACTCATAATAATATTTCATTTGCTGAAAAGGATATTGCTATTGAAACACGGAATCTAAATATATACTATGGTGCCAAGCATGCAATTAAAAACCTTAGCATGCAAATTAAAAAGTTAGATATTACGGCCTTTATTGGTCCTTCAGGATGTGGAAAATCCACCTATCTGCGTGCCCTGAATAGAATGAATGATTTAATACCGATTGCTAAAACTACAGGAGAAATTTTATTTGATGGACAAAATATTTGTGACAAAAATATAGACCTTGCAAAAATCCGGCAAAAAATTGGGATGGTATGGCAAAAACCCAATCCATTTAATAAGTCAATTTACGAAAACATCGTATTTGCACTTAAGTATTATGGAATCAAACAAAAACACGTACTAGATGAAATTGTTGAAGATAGTTTGAAAAAAGTAGCTTTGTGGGATGAAGTCAAGGACCGACTGCATAAATCCGCATTGGCATTATCCGGCGGGCAGCAGCAAAGGCTTTGTATTGCCCGTGCAATCGCTACCAAGCCTGAGATTTTGCTTCTGGACGAACCTACTTCTGCTCTAGACCCCATTTCATCTGCAAAAATTGAAGAACTGCTTTTTGAGTTAAAAAAAGATTATACAATTATTATAGTTACCCATAATATGCAACAAGCCGGAAGAATCTCCTCTTATACCGCTTTCTTTTTAATGGGGGACCTTATTGAGTATAATGAAACAAATGTGATATTTACCAACCCAGTTATAGATAAGACCAATGATTATATTATGGGACGATTCGGCTGATATCTGAAAAGTCACCCTCTCCTTCTTAATGGGTGGCTTAAAAAATATACATGTAAATTTTTTAAGTTATATTTTCCAACTGTTATTCTTTTTACAAAGGAGACTCGTGATAATGCGCATAAGAAAATACTTTCCAAATATCATAAGATTTACAAACAAATTAAAAGAACGGCATACTAAAATTTTACCTAAAAAGGGTACTGATATCATTAAACTTGAAGGCATTATAAAGTTTCTAAATAATTTTAAACTGAAGAATCTTTTATTGTCTTGTTTTCTATTAATTTTAATTATTCCTCTTACCCTGATACTCTCTTTTTCGTTTGTAGAAAACCGGAGTATTCTGGCAGGTGAACTATCGAAAGCACTTTCTGATACTAATAAATTAACTGCTCAACTAATCGGCAGCAATATTAAAGATATCAATGCAATCATTACTGAGATATTAACAGATACTGAATTTGAACAAAATATATCTGAACTGAACCAAGATAAGACAAATATGAAAGCTCATAACTGGGTTTTGAGCAGAATGCGTTCATTCAGAGCTAAGGCTATCAGCACAGGAATTGAAACAATCATTGTTACTACAAACGATGGTGAAAAGCATTATGGAGAACTATTAAAATCCCCATTTTATGATAAACCATTTAAAGGGTCTGAAATTGAAAGAAAGCTTAGTCAAATACCAGCCGAAAAATTAATCTTCCCTTTTGAATATAATAATGAAAAATATTTGGTTTTGGGTATAAAAACTCCTGTAATGTACATACATATTTACAAAAAATTAGATAATATTAGAAATTTATATAATAACATAGATTTTAAAAATGGAGAAACAGCTATTATCGCCGACGATTATACTTACATTATTCCACCTTCTAAAATTAATCTGGACCATCTGATGAAGTTTGTACTAACAGAAGGAACGGGATATTTTATTGATAAATTAAACAACGGCGATTATGTAGTCTCCTACAATCAAATTCCTGATACTAAATTTTATTTTATTTCTACCGTACCGCTTAACAATGTTTATAAAAAATCCAATGAAGTGACAATAACACTTTTATGGGTATGCGGCATATCAGTTGCTGTTGCTTTTTTAATCGCTTACTTAATATCCAATTTAATCGCCAAACCGGTGTTTAATTTGCAGAAACTAATGCAGATGGCTGAAAAAGGTGACCTAAACATCCAGGTAGAGTTGTCTGGAAAAAGCGAACTTGCAATTTTAAGTAAAAGTTTTATGAAAATGTTAGAAGAATTTGTAGAGCTCATCAAAGAAATTAGTAATGATGCAAATATCTTAAATGAGCATGCTGTAAAAATGGAAAGCATCGCAAATAACGCTCGAACAATTTCTGAGCAAACGGCTATTGCTTATAATGAACTTGCAATAAGTACTCAAAAACAAGCAGATGATGCGCTCCAGTGTTTTGAAAATGGCAGAATATTGGAAGAAAAAATAACAAATGTAATTAACTTTACTTCTACGATTAAACAAGATATATATAACATGGTAAATATGATTAATAATGGCCATACAAATATGGAGCTGCTTGTAAATTCATCCAATAACACCATAGAATCATCTAATAAAGTATTGAATAGTATTTCAATGCTAAAGAATAATACAACCCAAATCAATAAAATTACCAAGTTAATAAAAAATGCTGCCGAACAATCCAATCTTCTGGCACTCAATGCAGCTATTGAAGCCGCAAGAGCTGGTGAGCACGGCAGGGGCTTCGCTATTGTAGCAGATGAAATGAGAAAACTATCTTTAGATATTCAGGGTTCCACTAAAGAAATTGAAAACATTTTAAACTATATTTTGGATAACGTTCAACAAGTACATGATTACTCCAAAACTTCCAACCAGATTATTCATGAACAAATTACGCTGATTAAAACTTCAAATGAATTATTTAAACAAATAAACAATTTATCTACTATTACTATCAATCATGTATCAGGAATCGACCAGATGATGGAAGAAATGAGCTCCAGCAATAGTAACACTTATCATGCCATTAAAAATATTAGTACTTTTGCGGAAGAAAACGCCGGAACTACACAGCATCTTTCAGCAAGCATAAGTGATTTTACCAATTTTATCAATGAATTATACAATCATGCAAAAGAACTTGAAAATCTGTCTATGACATTACTACATTCTGTTAATCAGTTTAAAATTTAAAATACAATTATAATAGTTTTGAATAAACGTCTTCTTAACCCTGATGTGGCTTTTCCTATACAGAGATGTTTTACGACCGGCTTTAAATGAGAAAGCCGGCCTTGTATATCTGCTCTTGAGATACTATACTGCCCTTTGCCGGCGGAACTGGCTGTTGTAAAGGTGATGGTAAAACCCTCTTTTATTCAGCAGTTCATGATGGTTACCCCTTTCAATGATCTTTCCGCCGTTAATGACCAGAATTTGATCCGCATTCCGGATGGTACTCAACCGATGGGCAATGACAAAACTGGTCCGCCCTTTCATCAACTGCTGCATCGCCTGCTGGATGTGCATCTCGGTACGGGTGTCCACATTGCTGGTTGCTTCATCCAGGATAAGAATGGCCGGGTCGCTGAGAATTGCCCTTGCAATGGTCAACAACTGGCGCTGTCCCTGGCTAAGGTTCCCGGCATTTTCCGTCAGCACCGTATCATATCCGTCGGGCAGTCTTTGAATGAAGGAGTGGGCATTGGCCAACTGCGCTGCCTTGACAACTTCTTCGTCCGTCGCATCCAACCGTCCGTAGCGGATATTTTCCCTAATGGTATCCGAAAACAAATAACAGTCCTGAAGGACAATTCCGAGGGAACTGCGCAAGCTGTCTTTCTTTACCGTTCGGATATCTTTTCCGTCCACCAGGATAGCGCCTCTGTCGATATCATAGAACCGGGTCAGGAGGTTCACAATGGTCGTTTTTCCAGCGCCGGTAGGCCCAACCAGGGCAATGGTTTGACCCGGCTTTGCTTTCAGGTTGACATTTTTTAAAACAGGAACACCCTTTTCATATCCAAAATCAACATCCTTGAAAACCACTTCTCCTGATACGTTTTTCATCACTGCAGCATCAGGTACATCATCCAATTCTGGCTTCTGATCCATCACTTCAAATACCCGTTCTGCTCCTGCCAGTGCCGACTGGACCATGTTAAACTGATTTGCAATATCGTTGATAGGCCGCGTGAACTGCTTAGCGTAGTTTAAAAAACCGGCAATCATGCCGACTGTCATCGTTCCCTTCACAGCCATCAGGCCCCCGGCAGCGGCACCCAGTACAAAACTGATGTTGCCCAGGCAGTTCATGAGCGGCGGAATGATACCAGACAAGATTTGTGCACGTATCCCTGCTTCATTCAGCCGCCGGTTTACGATTTCAAATTTGCTGATAGCTTCTGCCTCCCTGCAATATGCTTTTACTACACGCTGTCCCGATATGGTTTCTTCAATATATCCGTTTAATTCTCCCAATTCCTTTTGCTGGGCTGAAAAGTATTTTTTTGTGATACGTGCAATCCTTTTCGATAAGAACAGTCCTGCAAGAGTAAAAATCAGAATGAACAGGGTGAGCAAAGGGCTGATCCAGAGCATCATTCCCAGTGATCCGATAAGTGAAATAATGCTGGAAATCAACTGGGTTGTGCTTTGCGTCAGAACATTGTTTATGTTTTCTACATCGTTTGTCAGGCGGCTCATCAGCTCTCCGTGCGGACGACTGTCAAAAAAGTGCAGTGAGAGCGTCTGCACTTTGCTGAATAAATCTTTTCTGAGATTTCGTACCGTGTTCTGCGAAATCCCGATCATCATATAAGTTTGGATCCATACGGTCAGCGCGCTGATTGCATATACAACCATCAGGACCCCTACATCCGCAGCCAGTTTTGCAAAATCAACATTTCCCTTTCCCACCATCGTGTCCACTGCACGTCCAATCAGGTAGGGCCCTGCCAGGGATAGTCCCGTCCCTGTCAACACCATAATAAAAACGACAGCCAATTGCCTCTTTTGTCCGCCCAAATAGTGCCAAAGCCGTTTCAGCGTTTCTTTTGTATTGTTAGCCTTTCCACCTTGTCCCATGAACATACCATGGCGGTGGGTTCCCGGAAATCCTGCGGAAGGACCGGGCAAATTCCGTTCTTTGGTCATCCTAAACCGCCTCCTCTCCTGTTTGTGAACGATAAATTTCCTGATAAACCCGGCTGGACCTCATTAAGTCCCCGTGGGAACCTATATCGGCAACCCGCCCGTTTTCCAGAACGATAATCTTATCCGCTTCTACTACTGAATTAATGCGCTGTGCGATGATAAAACAGGTTGTGTTCTTCATCAGCTCTTTTAATGAAGCCTGAATCCGTGATTCTGTTTCAAGATCCACCGCACTGGTACTATCATCCATGATGAGAATCAGCGGTTTTTTCAAAAGTGCCCGGGCAATGGACAATCTCTGCTTCTGCCCGCCCGAAAGGTTTACACCCCGCTGTCCCAGTACTGTGTCGTAGCCATGGGGAAACCCCATGATAAAATCATGGGCCTGTGCTGCTTTGGCGGCCTCTACCACTTCCTCTTCCGTCGCGTCCTTGCGCCCCCACCGGATATTATCCCGGATGGTTCCCGAAAAAAGGATGGATTCCTGCAAGACCACACTGATGATGCTGCGCAAGTACTGAGGTTCCATATCCCGCACGTCCACTCCATCAATGAGTATCCTTCCTTCGGTTGCATCGTAAAATCTGGGTATCAGGTTTATCAGCGTGGATTTACCGGCCCCGGTAGCACCCAGGATAGCAATAGTCTCGCCTGGATTGGCTGTGAAAGAAACATCCTGGAGTACATCCGCTCCACTTGTACCTTCATAGCGGAATGATACATGCTTAAACTCCACTCGCCCTGCTTTGACGACATTTCTGCAAGCTTCTGAATCATTCCCGATATCCAATTCCATATCCAGCACTTCAATGATACGATCTGCCGAAGCCTTTGCCCTGGTAGCCGACATCAGCATCATGGTTGACATCATAAGGGCAAACAAGATTTGCATAATATAATTAATTAATGCGATAACATGCCCCACCTGTATATTCCCGGAATTGACGCGATAACCTCCAAGCCATGTGACAGCCACCACACCGGTATTCATCAGCAGCATAATGATGGGCATGGTCATACCCACAAACCGGGAGGCTTTTACAGTGATTTCCATCAGTTCATCATTCGCTTTGCCAAACCGGCTGATTTCATAATCGGAACGGACAAAAGCCTTTACTACCCTGACTCCCGTCAGGTTTTCCCGCATCACTCTGTTGACCCTGTCCAACTTTTCCTGTACTGCAGCAAACAGCGGAAAACTTTTCGTGATTACAAAAGCCAATATCCCTATCATCACCGGGATTACCGCCAATGATATGCATGCAAGGACGGGATTGATTGCAACCGCCATCACAATTCCGCCAACAAACAGTAGAGGTGCGCGGACCAAGATACGCAGCATCATCAGCACAACATGCTGCACCTGCATTACATCATTGGTCAGCCGGGTAATCAGCGATTCGGTTTTTAACTTGTCCAGATTGGCAAAGGAAAATGACTGAATTTTCTGAAACAGGTCGGCCCTGAGGTCGGTACCGAAATTCTGGGAGGCTATCACGGCAAATATTGTACATCCTATACCTCCTGCCATTCCAAGCAAGGCAATCCCCAGCATAAGTGTTCCTGTCTTGATAATATAGCCGGCGTCTCCGCTGCCCACACCAATGTTGACAATGCGGGACATCAGGGTTGGCTGAAGCAAGTCGCAGACTACTTCCACAAGCATCAGAAGCGGAGCCAGCAGCACAGCGGCCCAGTATGGTTTTAAATATAAGGCTAATCTTTTCATCAAACCTATCCTCCAATTAATTCGATATCTAAATATATCTTTAATTAATCTTCCTTGCAGGTCTTCTTCAGGTTTTCCTCCATCTGCAGAAAAAAACGTCTGATCAGTGCCTTTTCTGTTGTTGTAAAGTTTTTAAAAGTTTCATTTTCCAACTGCTTTAGCTTCATTTCAACAGAAAGCCGGACGTTTTTTCCTTTTTCTGTAAGATAAACCCTGGATACGCGGGAATCTTCCGGATCCGTCCTTCTCATGATCCAACCGGCCTTCTCCATCCTCTTTAACGTTGCCGTAATAGTCGCAGGCGTCAATTTACGCCGTTGTGCCAATTCTGTTTGTGTCAGTCCGTCCCTTTCCCATAAGGCAAATAAAACAGGCGGCTGGCCGTAATACAGTTCCAATTCTTCCAACAACTCCACTACACGGCGGTGATGCAAACGCGTTACTTTTACAAACAAATCATTCAGGGAATCTTCATCAAACTGTTCCATATTCCACCTCCAATTATTTAGATATCTAAATATATTTTCATAATAGCACTATAAAAAATCCAAGTCAAGTAATTTATTTCAAACTGCATTTTCAGGCATTTATATGAAGATATCCGGCTTTCAAATCTATCCAGGCATGTAAATATGAACGCCAATTATCTTTCAGAGTTATTTAAGAAGGAAGTAGGTATCTCCACCAGCGAATACATTCAAAGTGAAAAGATCGAAGAAGCAAAAAAATTATTAGCTTTCACCAATTATTTGCTGTTGGATATTTCCCTCTGGCTGAACTTCCATGACCAAAGCCATTTTACCAGGGTCTTTAAGAAAATAACAGGCTTGACACCAAAACAGTACCGGGATAAAAATAGCGCTTTATTAGGTTTCAATATTTATTTGTTAAATCTATGTTAAATCTATGTTTATTAACAAAAAACAGTATAAATTTGGTATTAAATGTGCTAATATTATTAATATTAATATTGTATATGCATACTATTTTTTTATTTCGAAGGAGGTAAAATACTATGGTAACAAGACACCACTTTGATATGGAACTGGAAAACCTGCATCAAGATTTAATAGACATGGGCAATAAAATACAGGAATCTATCGATAATGCAATTATCGCATTAAAAGATCAAAATATTGAATTAGCAAGGCAGGTATTGAAAAATGATGATGTAATCGATGAATTAGAACATAAAATTGAGAGAAAATGTATCAACCTTATTGCAAGGCAGCAGCCGTTGGCAAAGGATTTACGGACAATCAGCACTGCGCTTAAGATTATTACAGATATGGAAAGAATTGCAGATCATTCTGCTGATATCTGTGATTTAACCATAAAAATGGCAGACCAAAAATACATTAAACCATTGATTGATATTCCCAAAATGGCCGAAGCAGCAAAAGCAATGGTTAATCATGCAATCAATGCTTATGTTACCCAGGATGTAGAGCTGGCAAAGAAAGTTTGTAATGATGATGACGAGGTAGATAATTATTTTGTTAAAATAGTAGATGAACTTAGAGAAATCATTCGTCAAAATCCAGACACTGTCTATCAAGCTACTAACTTCATTCTAGTTGCAAAATACCTGGAACGTATGGGCGACCATGCAACCAATATCGGTGAATGGGTAATATACAATGTAACAGGTGTCCATAAAGATCTTAACCATGGAGAAGCGAGATAGAAAATAAATAAAAAAATATACGATACGACGATACGTGGTATCGTATATTTTTTTATTTAATGATTTCTTGCCGGAACTCTCTCTCTAAATAATAAACTAACTGTCCAGAGCCCTGCCAAACCTACAATCGTATATACAATTCTACTGAGCATTGCATTTTGTCCACCGAAGATACTTGCTACCAAGTCAATCCCAAATAAACCTATTAATCCCCAGTTCAACGCCCCGATGATTACTAAAATTAAAGCCAATCTATCCATTTGATCAACTCCTTATAGCTTTTAATTTTAGTATTTCTTAAATTTTAATATTAATACATATGAAAAATTTTTATATCAACTTTTTGTACTTTTAATTATTTTTAACCGTGTAAATTCTTCTCTTTCCTTTTCCTCTAATGCATTTTGAATATTGGATGTAATTTGCTCGTATCTGGGGATCATAATATTTTTTAGAGCATTCGCCCTCTTTTGTGTCCTTTTAATGTTATTAGCAAGCCTGTAAACTGCATTTTCAATTTCCGCGAGGTCAACTGTCAGCTTTTTAACCTTATCAAATTTTTTATATGCTTCGTCCAGTGCAGCATTGGTCCGGAAGAAACCATACCTGGGTTGAATTTCTTTTTCTTCCATGGTGACCATAGGAATTTCCACTCCCATAATACTCCTGAATTTGATATCAATACCATCTTCGACAGGAATCGCATGTCCTATCTGCTCGACCGTACTAATTCCTATGGTAATATTGGCAACTTGCAGCGCTTCATAGGCTTCACGGAATGTAACATCTATCTGGGATTGAATTTCTTCAGCTTTATCAATCAGCAGCATCATCTCCCGGATGAGTATATTTCTTTTTTTATCCAACAGCTCATATCCCTGTCTTGAAAGCCGCAAAGTATTACGTGCCTGTATAAGATTCCCTTTGGTAGGAAATAAGGCGACATCCATTATAACTCACTCCTTGTGCTGCTGTAAGGCCTGTAGTATTTATCAAGTATTTTTACATCCACCCTATCCAGTTCTTCTTTAGGTAATATACCAAGCAGCCTCCAACCTAAATCCAAGGTATTATCCATAGACCTGTTTTCTTCCTTGTTCTGGGAGATAAACTCTCTTTCAAAAGCTTTTCCAAACTCTATATATTTTTTATCAATTTCACTTAACTCATCTTCCCCTATAACCGAAGCCAACGCTCTCACTTCCTGTACATGGGCATAGGAGGCAAAAAGCTGGTTTGCAATAGCAGGATGGTCTTCCCGGGTAAAACCTTCCCCGATCCCATCCTTCATCAGTCTTGAGAGAGAAGGCAATACAATGACTGGAGGGTAAACACCCCTTTGGTGGAGTGACCGGTCTAAAACAATTTGCCCCTCAGTAATATAACCGGTTAAATCAGGGACGGGGTGCGTAATGTCATCATTAGGCATTGTCAAAATTGGAATCTGCGTAATAGAACCTTTCCTGTCCTTCAGCATGCCTGCCCTTTCATACAGAGAGGCCAAATCGCTATATAGGTATCCCGGAAAACCTTTTCTACTGGGAATCTCTCCTTTGGATGAAGAAATTTCACGGAGTGCTTCGCAATAAGAGGTCATGTCGGTAAGGATAACCAGTATATGCATATTATGTTGAAATGCCAGATATTCTGCAACCGTTAATGCACAGCGGGGCGTAATAATTCTTTCTACAACCGGGTCATTTGCTAAATTTAAAAACATTACAACCTTTTGCAGTACACCGCTTTCTTCAAAACTCCTTTTAAAGTAATCGGCAACATCATGCTTGACACCCATTGCTGCAAAGACTACTGCAAATTCAGCATCCTCTTGCTGTGCCAGTTGGGCCTGACGGACAATTTGAACCGCCAGGGCATCATGGGGCAGTCCATTTCCGGAAAATATGGGAAGTTTCTGTCCCCGTATGAGCGTAGTAAGTCCATCAATAGAAGAAATTCCGGTCTGAATATAATTTCTTGGATATTCACGGGACACAGGATTGATGGGTTTACCGTTCACGTCCCATTTTACTTCAGGGAAAATTTCCCCCATGCCGTCTATAGGTCTTCCAACACCATCAAAAATCCTGCCCAATATTTCCTTAGACAGCGGAATCTCCAATGAATGCCCTAACAACCGGGTTTTCGTATTTGTCAATGAAATATTAGACGTGCCTTCAAAAACCTGGACAACAGCAATGTCCCCATAAAGTTCTATAATTCTCCCTATTCTTTTCTCTGAATTATCTACCGTAATTTCCACCATTTCTTCAAAAGAAGCACCCTGTATTCCTTCGATGATTACTAAAGGTCCAGAAATTTGTTTTAAGCCTATGTATTCTAATTTCATGGTCATTATTCCCCTTCAAATTGCTATGCTAATACTTATACCTCTCACGTAACCGATGATAAAATTCATCAATCTTCTTCTTTACTTCTTCAAACTTCTCAAATTCCTCATTCCCAACGGTATATTTTATTTTTATAATCTCTTCAAATATTCCTGTATTTCTTAAGACCGACATAGGGATATTCTGCGCTATAAGCTGCTTTGCTTTGCTGTACAGGTATAATATTGCCTCCATCATTTTAAACTGCTTTGTGACAGGCACATAAGTATCGCTGGCATGATACGCATTTTGCTGAAGAAAACCCAGCCGGATTACTCTTGAAATGTCCAGAATAAGTTTTTGTTCATCCGGCAAAATGTCTCCCCCTATCAACTTGACAATTTCCATTAGCTTGCTTTCTTCCTGCAGTAATCTCATTATTTCAGTACGAAGCTCAAAAAATTTACCATCTACATTTTTTTCATACCAATCTTTCAAAAGATCGATATACTCACTATAACTGGTAAGCCAGTGTATGGCAGGATAGTGCCTTGAATAGGCAAGCTGCCGGTCCAGCGCCCAAAAACACCTTATAAACCGCTTGGTATTTTGTGTGACCGGTTCTGAAAAGTCTCCTCCCTGTGGAGAAACAGCACCTATAATTGTTACGGAGCCTTCTGTCCCATTTAAATTTTGTACATAACCTGCTCTTTCGTAAAACTCTGACAAACGGGATGGAAGGTAAGCCGGAAATCCCTCTTCTGCAGGCATTTCTTCCAAACGCCCGGAAATTTCTCTAAGTGCTTCCGCCCACCGGGAAGTAGAGTCTGCCATAATTGCAACATGATATCCCATATCCCTATAGTATTCCGCCAGCGTAATACCTGTATAGATTGAAGCCTCTCTTGCGGCAACAGGCATATTGGATGTATTAGCTATCAAAACAGTTCTATCCATTAGAGGACGTCCAGATTTCGGGTCAACCAGCTTTGGAAAATCTTCCAATACTTCTGTCATTTCATTTCCCCGTTCACCGCATCCTATATACACGATGATATCGGCATCAGACCATTTTGCCAACTGGTGCTGCGTCATGGTTTTACCGGTACCAAACCCTCCCGGAATAGCTGCCGTGCCTCCCTTGGCTATGGGAAAAAGGGTATCAATGACCCTTTGTCCCGTAACAAGCGGCCTGTCAATTCCTATTCTTTTAAGATATGCCCGTGGTGTCCGTATAGGCCATTCCTGGATAAGCGTTAGTTCTCTGATTGCACCCGAATCTTCCCGTATCTTTACAACCGGCTGATGGATGGAATAGCTGCCATCCGTTACGGTTTCAATTATTTTGCCCTTTATTGTTGGCGGCACCATTATTCTATGCAGTATAAGAGGAGTTTCCTGGACTTCTGCGATGATACTTCCTCCACTAATCGCGTCTCCTGCTTTTACAGTGATATGTGTATCCCATTTTTTTCGAGGGTCCAGTGCTTCCATTTCCAAGTCTCTGGAAATAAATGCCCCGGATTTTTTTTCTATGTAATGTAGAGGCCTTTCTATACCATCAAATATATTCCCGATAATTCCCGGACCCAATTGAACCGATAAGGGTTTGCCAGTAGATATGACCGGTTCTCCCGGGAATAAACCGGTAGTAACCTCATATACCTGGATAATTGTCATATCATCATGTATTGCAATAACTTCACCAATTAATTTTTCTTTTCCTACCATAACCATTTCAAGCATGCGGAAATCTTTACTGCCCTTTACCTTTACAACAGGCCCATTAATGCCATATATGGTTCCTTTAGCTTCTGCCTCCATAGTATCACCCACTTTACTGCTTTTTACCAATTACCAACCCGCTTATTTCGAGAAACTGTTCTCTCTGCTGCTGTATTTTAGCAGCCAATGAATTATCTACCAGGATATTTTTGGTTTTATTAAAAATTTTACATCCGCCAATTATGTCAGTTTGCTCTACCTGAATTTCCATATTAAAACCCAGGTTTTCTTTTATTCTATCTATTAGATGAACATCCGTCCTATTAATATAGACCACTATTTCCCCATCTCCGGTTATCTTACAGCCTTCTTTTATGCTGTCTGACAGGAAAGTCAAATAACCGGGCGTACGAATAAATTCAATAACTTTTTGATGAATGTTTGAAAATATTTCATCAATGATTTCTTCTCTCTTTTGAAGTAACATTTTCTTACTTTCCATTGATGCACGGGAAATCATTTCATTTTTTTCTTTATTAATCCTGCGAATTTCTTTCTGAATTGTTAAATAAGCCTGCTCTAGAAATTCAAGCTCTTTTTGCTCCAGCACTTTAAGCCGGTTTTCTCTTATTGACTCTATGATTTGTACTCTTTTTTCTGCCGCTTCCCTCATTACAATCCTTGCAAAATTATCTAGCTTGTCATCCACAGTACTCAATAATATCACCTCAAATCTTCAATCCTATCGCTTCCCGGACATACCGAGTGATGGAATCAGGCGTCCGCCCTGTTCCATGACGGTCTGGTATCTCAACGATCAACGGCGTATGATAGTTCAATTTTATGTCTTTGATATACTCTGGAAAAAGCTTAACCAACTTTTCGGTAATCAAAATAATTCCTATTTCTTTATTATGCACGACATCATCCAAAACCTGTTTGAGTTCATGTCCTTCGTGAACCACAACTCCTTCAATTCCTGCCAACCTCATGCCGGTTTTCGTGTCAACATTATCACTAATTAAAAATACTTGCATAGTTATCACCTTTCGGCTAAATTCTATTTAAGATACTAAAAGTAACCAGCAGCCCGTAAAGTGCGATTCCTTCTGCCAGGGCAACAAAGATAAGTGCCTTACCCATGATTTTAGGGTCTTCACTGATAGCTCCCAAGGCTGCTGAACTTGCTGCCGCAACTGCAATTCCGGCTCCTATGGTTGCCATTCCCGTTACAAGTGCTGCTGCAAGATAGGCCAGCCCATTCCCGGCGGCATCGGCTGCAGCGGCTGCATTGCCGGAAGCAGAAACATCACCTGAGAACAATACAATTGTTGCTACGATTAGAATAGAGAAAAATGAAAAAATATTGATGCCTAAAACCGTTTTTACTTTATTTCCACTTAACCCGCTTAAAATAAACATTGCTCCAGGAATTATAATACTTAATATCAATGCAATTGAAGTGATTAATATAAACATGTTGATAAAGCCTCCTTTAATTTTTGTTTTCTATCGTAAGTGGTACAAAAGGTCTTCCCTCACCACTAAAGAACCTGCTGAATAATTCATAGAATTCCAGTCTCAAGACTTGGATCCCCACAATCAAGCCTTCCAGGGCAATAACAAGAATATTTCCTATAATCAAAACAAACAGGTTGCCAATTCCTTTTGCCATTTCCGCAAATATGAATACTACCATCAGCATCCCTGCATGGTTAAGTGCAAAAGCTCCTACTCTTACAAAGGAAATTGTATTGGTTACAAAACTTAACAATATATCAAACATTTCAAAGAAGGTCTCTACAAAAAACTCAGCTTTGTCTTCCGGAAACCACTCTTTTTTCTTATGTATCAGCCTTTCCAGGGGTTCCTTCATGAAAATGCAAAACAGCGGTAAAACAAAACAAAGCATTATAAATAGTGCCGACGCAAATGTTTTACCGGCTACAAAGAAGTAAATCGCTGAGGCAATAATTGCCCAGTAGAAGACAAATCCTGCCAGGCCGTTCTTATCGAATAACACTCTTGCTACTTCTTTTTCCTTGATTCCGTTAATAATATTCATCACCATTGCAAATGTAATAAATACCACACCAATGCCTACTGCAATAATCAAAATCGTATTGATATCTTCCATAGGTTTTAGCCATAATGCAGGTATCAGGTGCTCAAAACCGAATACACTTCCATAAAGCAAGCCAAATATCATTGAAGATATTCCTGCAAGTATTAATACATTGCCTAGGTCCATTCCCTTCTTTTTATAAATGAACCATCCTGCCACTGCCAACACCGCGCCCTGTCCCAAATCTCCAAACATCATTCCAAACATAAAGACATAGGTAATGGCTACAAAGGCAGTTGGATCAATCTCATTATAGGAGGGTAGCCCGTACATTCTAACCAATGACTCAAAAGGCTTGAATAACGTATGGTTTCTCAATTCGGTAGGTGGTTTGCTCTTTTTCACAATTTCCGGTTCTTCTACGATATAAGTTATACCTTCACTCTCATCCAACCGGGCAGTAAAGGATTTTAAGTGAATTTGCGGTATCCAGCCAACAATATAAAAGGATTCACGGGTATGGGCGGCATACTTCCGGACGTTAAAGGCCTGATGCAAATATCTTATGGTATTATACGCCTTGATAAATTTATCTTTTTCTTTTTGGATATATTCATTGAGTTGATGGTTTGCGTCACGCAGCTGCTTCTCCAATTGCCGGATCTCTTTATCCATTTGTTCCAATGCCTGGGCAGGCGTACCGCTCACCCTTCCTGAAATTCTTATTCTTTCAAAGTAAAGGGAAGAAAAGACACTGTCGATTTTCTCTCGTGAAATTTCAGGGGTAAAGTAGATCCCCCAAACATAGTCGGTTTCATGTAATACCGGGATAAAAAATGCTTCTATATTTGCCAGGTACATTTCCAGCTTTTTGTAACTATCCCGCGGCAGCCGGCCGAAACGGAATTTTATAAACCGAAAATTAAAAAGTTTCTCCAATTCTACATCTATATCCTTCATGGGTTTCAACTGTTTTACAATCTGCCGGTCTTCGGATATTTTTTTCTCAATCTCCGCTTTCTTTTCCATAAAATCTTTAAGCTGTTCATTGATGGATGTGATATATTGCTCCAGCTGTTCTATGGAATCCTCACATCTTAATTTAGAATTGTACTCAAAAGAAAAATTGATGTATTCCATTGCTTCTTGTGCTTTTTTCATCAAATTTTCATAGGGATTATCTTCTAAATAGGGATAGAGTCCTTTTACATTATCAAGAATACTCATAGCATTTTCCAGGTGAATATTATTCTCTATAATATGGTCCATGACAAATTGGTCAAATTTATTTTTTGGTCCAACGATGTTGATGAATTTCATTTTTAATACAGCCATATCCGTCACCTCACTTTTCAATGCCCACTATATATTTCTTTACCTGCTCAGGTTTGAGCTGATACCTGATTCCTTCAATAATAGAAATAATATTGCGAATCTCTATCTCCTTTAAATGTAAATAAGCCATCAGCGAAGCAATAGAAAATTGATGATGCCTTAAAAACTTTCTATGCATTTTATACACATAATAGGTGAAGTTGTGTTCATAAAAATAGTCGCCGCTGCTTACCTCAAAAATTTCAGCATATTTTGTAGACTTTATAATTTTTATTACTTCCTCAGGATTGTTGGCTTCTACCATACTCATCAATTGCGATTTGCTGATTTTATACCTATAAGGGATAATATAACTATATATAATTTCCCTAGGTGTATTAAAATACCTTTTACACCTATAGATCCACAGTATATTTAAGATATCTGTTTCACTGCCAAAAGAATGCGAAATAATTTTACGATCCTGTCCTGACAAAAGCTTGTCTTTTTGTTTCCAGATATGAGAGAAAAAGTACATATCAAGACTCATTTCAATGCTGAATAAGTTTAAGTGCTGTGTATTAACGATGAAAGGGAATAGAATATCATAATAGACACTGCCTTTTAAATTCTGGATAAATTGCTGTATATTCTTTGATGCTGCAAGCTTTTCAATATCAATGGTATTATATTTTTTTAGAAAAATAATAGAATCCTGTGCAATCTGAATATTATGTTCTGTATTTAGCACTCTTAAGAGAATTTTAAGGTCTTCAATTTCATATCGTAAAAAAGCAAGCCTCAGAAACTCTTTTACATTTCCCTTGATGAATTTAAACAGCTTTGCATAATCATTTATCAGAGACTTTTTTAATACATTTTCCAGCTGCCCACGATGGATAATATTTTCGTTGATTTCGTCCAGTGTAACCTTATAATAGGTATTGAATTTAAGGTATGCTGCTACATCCTGTACTGATTTTTTTCTGATTAATTCCTCATAATCCAGGGAAGTAAGCCTCCTTCCTAACATCACTTTAACCTTTGCTGTCAATCCGCTGTATTGATATATTGATAACAGCATAAGCTCACCACCCAATAATCCGGCTCATAAGCATTTTTTCCCATTCATCTCTTTTCTGTTTGGCGTATTTGTCCATAGCTTCTACCTGAAGTTTAGACTGAATCTCTATTTCCTTTACTTTTTGACGTGCTTCTTGTAATTCTTTCTCCCGGATTTGCTGGATTTTTCGTTCTGTTCTTTGTTGAATTTTCTCTTTCATTTCTAATATTTCCAGCTTTAAGCTTTCTTCTATTTTTTGTTGTTCCTGGTTTGCATCATCTACGATCTGCTGTGCTTTTTGTTCTATTTCAAGAATTTTTTTAATAATAGTATCCAAAAAAGCTCCCCCCAGTACCTTCAACATCATCTTAAATACAAGACGAGGGCATTGAAAATCCATATAATTTTTACCAAGTTCCCTCGTCCATAACAGTCATACCATATAAATATTAACTTGCACTATATTATATA
The DNA here is from genome assembly GCA_030156665.1 of Clostridiales bacterium. Taxonomy (GTDB): domain Bacteria; phylum Bacillota; class Clostridia; order SK-Y3; family SK-Y3; genus JASGMB01. Next base: position 11,435 of record JASGMB010000007.1, on the reverse strand, counting down.
TTATATAAAAAATATGTAAATATGTCTACATTATTGCACTTTTACATAACATGCCACAATTTCTCCAAAATACAGCGTATGGTAGTCTTTATTGCCATACCACTTTTCATCGTATTCCAGGTCTAGATAGTCCGGCTGCATTTCCTGCTTGTATACAATTTTACATTCATAATGCAGGTTACACTGTTCAATTACAGGAGTATTGATTACTTTTCCGTCTACCGGCGTCAAGCCGAACTCCTTAAATTTGTCCATATCTCTGCCCGATCTGCTCCCACATAAGGCCAGTTCCTTCTTCAATCCATCAAAAGGTATGCTTACTGTAAATTCACTGCTCTTTTCAATGAGGCCATATGTAAACCTCGACTTTCTCACCGGGACTATAAAAATAGGTTTTCCCCACATATGACCTATCAATCCCCACCCAATTGTCATTGTATTTAACTTTTCTCCTTTTACAGTCAAAAATACACCACCGGAACTTAATTTTTGAGTTACTTCAGTCATATACTGGTCATACGGTACATCTTTAAACATTCACCATCGCTCCTCTCAATTTTCTCTCTATTTATATATTCTATATTATCCCAACATTATCCTTTTTTCAAACAAAAAAACTGGTATCACATCTGATACCAATTTTTTAAATCGACATTAGGGTTTATTTTTAGAACCTGGATGATTTTGTTGCGAATTACTATTGCCACTGCTGCCAGGTTTCGTATCCTTATCGGCTTTATCTCCATTATTTGAATTCTGCAGCGGTCTATCTTTCTGCTTTCCCTGATCATCATTTTTCTTATTCTCATTTTTGTTATCCTCATTTTTTTCTTTAGCCTTATCCTCATCTCCATCTTCCTGCTTACCTTTATCTATATCTTTATAAATGTCTTCCTGTATTTTACTTTCTTCCCCAACTTCAGAGGCATTATTCATATCCCCATTAATATTTTTTTGTATGTCAGCATTTACATGCCCAGATGACACGTCTGGTCTTTTAGACGTGTCATCTTTCTGCTCTGATTTTTTTTCAATTTGTTTCTTTACCTCTGGCTTTTGAATCTTTTTATCTTGAAAACTTTTTTGCTCCTTGCTGCCACTCCCGTTGTTTTTTTTAGTATTTTCTTCCTTACCTTTATCCAAATTTTTATCTTTGTCTTTATCTTTATCTATATCTTTATCTACATCTTTACTTTTTTCTTTTTCTTTCTTTATATTCTCTATTATATCCTTTACCGATTTATCCTTCACTTCATCTATATTGGCAGCAGGTGAAACCTTTTGAAGCTGTTCCAGTAATAGAAGTTTACCAACAGAAATGTGCTCTTTTTTAGCTTGGACACGTTTTTGAATAGTAACATCTTCGACAGTTACATTAGCATTGATGTTGCTTTGTTTCAGCCCTGCCGCAGTATATTCCCGTACATAGCGGCCTATCTCTTGTGCCGCTTGAGGTTTTGGAGCGGATACAGTTATAAATATCTCATTATTATCATTATCCTTAAGATAGTTTGCCTCATGAGCTCCATTAATCAATTCCGAAATTGCATCATCAACTTTTTTATGCATAAAATGATAGTTATGGTTAATAATCTTTTTACCATCTTCATTTAAAGGCTGCACGTCCAGTACTCTTTCATAACGATTTAATATTATTTCAACGCTGGGATTGATATCCATGCTCACATAACTATATGGAGAATAATAGCTGTATAACCCCGTGCCAATAACCAGTATGAAAACAGCCGCAACAGCCGCCATCCTTTGTATCATGGACGTATATCTAATGGTGGGAATAGCTTGTAAATCTATTTCCTGGCCAATTCTATAACCTTCCTTATACTTTAGTTTCTTGAAATTGCCCTTCCGGTCTACTACCACCATCTCCTTACCTTCTATCTCAACAATCACACCTGTCATAAAATCACCTCCAATTCACAAAGTCTCTGATGAACTCATACTCGCCTAACATAATCAGGACGCCGGCTACTATGTAATTCCGCCCCCGTTCTATCTTTTTTCTATTTATCCCCATCTGCTCACATATCTTTGCAATGGGTAAATATCTTTTGGTCGTTATCACTTCTACAACGCTTGCGTCACTTATAATATATTTTATAACATCCAGGTAAAGCCTTCTGGTCCCCTCCTGCTTTGGAGATGCCTGTGCTACATCAAAGAAATTAATACCCCAGTGTTTCAATTCCTGTTTAAGCTCCTCCAATTCTGCTCTCCTTGCTCTTTCTAACTCAAGCTGACTATATTCCTGTATTGATTGTTTTAGGCTAAAATCATATTCTTCATCAGGATCATCCTTCCCGTAGGAACCTTCTATAGAAATTTCATGATTGAATTTTTTCTGTGTCCTGTAATAATCAATCAACCTTCTTCTTATTACCTGACTGGCAAAGGTTAAAAAGTTACCTTTCTTCTGATCATAGCTCTTAATTGCTTCATGAAAAGCCAATAACCCTATACTTAATTCATCATCTCTTCCATATTCGACAAATTTACCTGTAGATTTTTGCACACAGGATGCAATAAATGGTTTATATTCTTCAATAAATGTATTGAGTTGATCGGGATCGTTTTTTATCGTTATCACTCTTAAGGCAATCGCTTTATCCATAGTTGCCCCCCTTTGTACCTAGTCACTTCTCAACTATGAATAAGTATATCATAAATTATTCACAATTTATATAATTATCGTATACTTAATCTATCATCTTCTATATAACTTTTAATGGTCCTTACAGGCAGCTTAAATTTTGTTGCCAGCTCCATCAAGCTGCAATTCGGGTGATTCATTAAATAGTCACGTATGAGGTTATAAGTAACATCGTACCCTGACTTACAACGTGGACAAACATTGTAGCTGTGTGTATCATAAACATAGACACTTCCGCACTTACTGCAATTAGTCAATTTCCCCATGAGGCTACCCCCGTTTTTATTTAAATAGCTCTACATATATCAAAATTAAAATTATATGAAGATTCTATACTATAATAGTATTCGTAATATTAGTTATAAGAACCGGGGTAATTTATAGCAAAAAATAAAACATCTTTACATAAAGTAAAGATGTTTTACTCACATATTTACATATGGAATTTTAAACAGGCCTTCTTTTTAATTTTTGCAATTCCATTGCATGTATTCCTGCTATTTCTGCAACTGCTTTTACATCCTCTTTAACTTCTTCCATATCTGCCTCAAGTTTAAGGTATATCCTGTTAACCATATCATCCAAACCTTTAATATTTTGCCTGGTCTCTTCAATAAAACTATCTAATTTTCTTTCGACCGAATCAACTCTTTTATCAATGGAATTAACAGTTTGTTTAATATCTTTTACTTCCTGCTTTAACCCTTTTACCTCATCCAAAAGCTGTCTCAACAATTCCTCCATGGTATGCCCTCCCTCTTTTTGTCTGAAGTCAATTTATAATAACTTTATTATATAATAAATCTACAATTTAGTACAAGCATACCAGAAAATTTATTTAAAAAATGTTAGCAGCAGGTGCTGTTGAGGTTTCTGCATAAGCAGATATTCCGTGTTCTCCGATATCGAGACCATTATGTTCTTCTTCTTCAGTCACCCTTATACCTGTTGTTGCTTTTAGTGCTCCAAATACAACCAGTCCCATAATTCCTGCAAAAGCAAGGGCTGCTGCAACGCCTAGAACTTGCACCCCTAGCAGCACAGCTCCTCCACCGTATAATAACCCGCCTTCTTTAGCAAACAATCCAACCATGATTGTACCAAAGCTTCCGCAAACACCGTGAACGGATATTGCACCCACCGGATCATCAATTTTTGCGATCCTATCAAAAAATTCTACTGCAAATATCATCAATATCCCTGCTGCACCGCCGATGATTAAAGCACCATTTGCGGTTACAGCTGCTGCTCCTGCAGTGATAGCAACCAGCCCTGCCAGACAGCCATTGAGTGTTAAGCTGACATCCGGCTTTCCATATCTAATCCAGCTAAACAGCATGCTTGTTATGGTAGCCGCTGCGCCTGCCAGCATGGTTGTTACTGCGATTGAAGCAATGGCAGGATTTGTACCCGCCAGAGTGCTACCCGGGTTAAATCCGAACCATCCAAACCATAATAGAAGAACGCCTAATGCTCCAAGCGGTATACTGTGCCCTGGAATTGCATGGACCTTTCCATCGGGAGAATATTTTCCTACTCTGGCTCCAACCATCCACGCACCTATTAATGCCGACATACCTCCCACAGCATGCACTACGGTTGACCCTGCAAAATCTATAAAACCTAATTTTTGAAGCCATCCGCCACCCCAGATCCAATGACCTATGATTGGATAGGTTACGGCACAGATAAAAATACAGAACAGTAAATATGCATTAAACTTTGTACGTTCAGCCATCGCTCCCGAAACAATAGTGGCACATGTTGCTGCGAATACTGCCTGGAAGAACCAAAAAGCATCCAAAGGAATTCCAAAATCAAATAACTCCCGCTGTGTAAGTGCAAAACCCTTTGAACCGATAAAACCTGCAATATCAGGACCAAACATTAGCGCAAAACCTATCAAATAATAAACTACAACACCAATACAAACAGTCATAAAGTTTTTCATAATTATATTCACTGTATTTTTTGATTGTGTAAATCCTGCTTCAACACACGTGAAGCCTGCATGCATAATAAACACCAGAAAAGCCGCTACAAGTGTCCATACAGTATTTATGGCAACAGCGTTGCTCTCCGGGGTAGGTCCATCAGCAGCATAAACTGCAAAGGGAACTAAAATAATCATAAGACTTAAAATAAACACTAATAGTTTTCTTTTCATCATTGTTCTTAACATCTTTGCCGCCTCCTTAAAATTTTTACTCCTTAAATTTTTTATATTTTAAAATTGACAAATAAAAAAGACGCCATCCATTAAAGAGATCATTCTCTTCAACGAAGCGTCTTCACTTCAGTATAAATATTACATCATCGCAATAATTAACTTATCTTTATTATAGACTAAAAACAAAAAATTTGCAAGAAATTTTTTATAATTTCATAATGCATTTTCATTTCGTTCCCATGTCCTTATTCTCACTACCGTTTCAACAGGATAGACAAAGATTTTTCCATCCCCGATTTCTCCTGTTTTTGCTTTTTCACAGATAAGGTCGATCACCTGTTCTACCTGTTCGTCTAATAATACTATCTCTATCTTTACTTTAGGCAGAAGATCAATTTTTATCTCCTGCCCCCTATACATCTCAATTTTACCGTGTTGCATACCACATCCTGCTACCTGTGATACCGTCATGCCGTATATCCCAAAGACTTTTAATGCGCTCTTTACCTCGTCCAGTTTCTCAGGCCTAATAATTGCTTCAATTTTTTTCATATTGACCTCCTAAAAATACCCCCGCTGCTATGACCATCAGGACAAAACTAACCTGGTCCATTATTCTCTTATCAAATTCAACCTTAAAAATTGCCTGCACCAAGCCTATACCTATTAAAATAAAGGCAATTATAATAATGATTGTGTTGTTTTGGTTTTATCATTTAATTTCATTTGTATATCTCCTATTCTCTTTATAGATATAATCTTACAAACGATTTTTTATGCCTTCATATACTTTTTTATTAAAAGGTGTTTCTATATTTAATTCCTGTCCCATTCTCACAATTGTGCCATTAAATATTTCCAGTTCATTTTTTCTCCCTTTTTCAATATCTCTTTGGAGGGAAGAGGATGCATCATAATCCATTCCCAATGCAAGCTTCATGGACCGCCCCACAATATCATCAGGAAGCGGCACTCCTTTTTTCCGGGCTATCTGTTCCACTTCTGTCATCATTCCTCTTAACATTTCTATATTTTGAGGATCTTTGATGATAGGTCCTATCGTTGTATTATAATAAGCTGTTATTCCAGCATAAGCACAGATGAAAAGATATTTAGACCATATGGCTGTATCTATATCTCTCTGAAGATTAGACTTTATCCCGGCGCCTTTAAAGATTTCATCAATATATTCTAATTCTTCAACCTGCTCCTGGATACCTCCAAAGAAAAGCTTGCAGTTGCCTCCATCCTGTTTAACAGTGCCGGGTTTTTCTATATAAGATACGATATATGCACAGCCGTTTAGTATCTTTCCTTTGCCCAAATTTCTCCGTAGGAGAACATCGTTCTCAACACCGTTCAGAAGAGGCAATACATAGGTATTCCCAGATACAATAGGTTTTAAACTTTGAGCTGTCTCTTCCAGGTCATAGCTTTTAGTACAGAGAATAACCATATCGACTGTCCCAATCTCTTCTGGTTTATCTGTTGCAAGCTTTGGCCTGCAGGTGTAAGTCCCGTCTACTGCATCCAATATTAAACCGTTTTCTTTTATTTTTGCAAGATGTCCCCCCCTTGCTATAAAATATACTTCATGCTGACCGCCTCTCTCATATGCGTACGCCAGCTTACCACCATAATACCCGCCTACTCCACCGATACCTGCTATAGCAATTTTCATACCATTCACCTCTTTTATTATACCATAATATGTCTAAATATACGGAAAAATTAATAAAAAAACAAATGACCTTAGACGCAAGTTTACAGGCTCTTAGCCTTGGAACTCCTGTTATTGGAATAATATGCTTCAAAAATATTAAATGCACCCTATTGGATTTGTGGTCTTGAAACTTTTGTTCTATATTCGGCAATTAATAAGTCAACCATTCTGCCATAACTGTATATGCCGTCCCTTTGCAAATTTGCTTTAAGGTATGCGTCATTTATGGAGGAAGATACATTTTCAACCGGTCCCTCATACTGCTTCCAAAACTCTCTGATTGCGGATAAATCTCGTATGACACCTTTACTATACTTTGTACGCAACCGGTTATATTGCTCACGGTCATAATCATACAATGTATTCATGGTATGAATTAATGCCAGAAGAGTTCCGGAGTATTGAAAATCAACATCCGGATGCATGCTACACGTAAGGTAGGCGATATAATTTGCTTCATCTTCTCTGGCAAATCCACGTTGATGAGCCATCTCATGTGTTGTTGTACTGGGTATCGATGAATCCGGTATCGCTATATTTACGTTCGCCTCCGCAGTAAATGGAAAGTATACTCCTTCTATCCCTGTGTAACACATAGCTTTTGAAAAGATGACACCCTTTGGTCGTCCATATCTGCCACCTAGTTCCGGGTATAATTTTGCCGCATTCTCATAACCTTTATAAGCACGTTTTAATGCATCCCCAATACCATTAGGAAGATACATCACACCCTCTTTATTTTCACTAACTTTACTGCGTAATTCATTTGCACGTCCTATAATATTTTCACATACTTCAGCCAGTTCCTTAACAGAAGTCGGGCGCACATCAAGATTGGCAATACTGGAAAACGGCAAACGGTTATAATTTAATCCCCAAAGAATAACAAAGCCAAAATAAATTATACTTGCAAATGCAAGTATATTTATAAAAAAATTTAAGACAATATGCCACTTTCTTGATTTTTCTTTTAACATTCTTATGATTATCCGGATTAAATTCCATAGGATAAAAAGTACAAGAAATATAATTGTGAACTCGGCAAGAGAAAATGGTAAAAGAGCGGTAATAAGGCTTAGAACCTGCCCAATTATTTTAAAAATACCATTGGAATACACTTTCTCGGTCAAAGCAGGTGCAGATGACGAGAGAAAAAATAATAATAGCCCAACAGGCAAAAATATAACGTACATTAGTTTTTTAAACTGATTGACAGTTTTCATACGATTATTCCAACTTTCATCCATATGTTTTATCTGGATGATTAACATCATGTATTCTATGTTTTGCCGTCGGTTTATGCCGGAATCCGTGCCGGGATAAGCCTAAAATCACCATCCATAGTGATTTTCCGACTGCAACATTCCATACATGATGCTCCTCACCCGTGCTGGTCTTATGGAATTTCTAAAACTCACAATTTGAAGCTGTCATCATATTGACCGCCACGACCGGCCTCTACAGGTCACAAATAATGATGAAACTGCTAAACCGGACTTTTTTTAGTGGTTTTTGTTTTGCTCCAACTGTCCACTCCCCACTATTTTCATGTTAATTCCTCAAACTGTGTATAGGCGCTGGAATTCTTCCGCCTCTTTTTATAAATTCTTCACTGCTGTATTCGTTTACCCTCATTACCGGGCCGGAACCTAGCAATCCTCCAAATTCAACTACATCCCCGATGTCTTTCCCCGGAGCAGGAATAATTCTTACCGCCGTTGTCTTGTTGTTTACCACTCCTATAGCCGCTTCATCGGCAATAATAGCGGATATAGTTGCTGCGCTTGTATTCCCTGGTACTACAATCATATCCAATCCTACCGAACATACACAGGTCATGGCTTCAAGCTTTTCAATAGATAAAGCACCTTTTGCTACCGCATCTATCATACCTGCATCTTCACTCACCGGAATAAATGCACCGCTTAACCCCCCTACATAAGAAGACGCCATGATGCCTCCTTTTTTTACCGCATCATTCAGAAGCGCCAGTGCAGCAGTGGTACCATGGGCACCACACTTTTCAAGGCCCATTTCTTCCAGGATGTGAGCTACACTGTCTCCTATTGCGGGAGTAGGGGCAAGGGATAGGTCCACTATGCCAAAAGATACTCCCAATCTCTTTGAAGCTTCTCGAGCTACCAGCTGGCCCATTCTTGTAATCTTAAAGGCTGTTTTCTTAACTGTCTCAGCCACCGTACCAAAATCAGCGCCTCTTACCTTCTCCAGTGCACTCTTTACTGCTCCGGGACCGCTGACGCCAACATTGATTACGCACTCCGGTTCACCTACACCGTGGAAGGCTCCCGCCATAAATGGGTTGTCTTCCGGGACATTTGCAAATACAACCAACTTGGCACACCCAAGTCCTCCATCATCAGCGGTAAGCTCTGCAGTCTGCTTAATAACCTCCCCCATTTCCCTGACTGCATCCATGTTAATGCCGGCTTTGGTGGTTGCGACATTTACAGAAGAACATACTTTTTTAGTTGTACTCAGCGCCAAGGGGATAGACCTAATTAGTTTTCGGTCTCCTACGGTATACCCTTTATGCACCAGCGCAGAAAATCCGCCAATAAAATTAACACCTACTATATCAGCTGCTTTATCTAGAGTTTCTGCAAATTTTACATAGTCTTCTTCATCACAGCTTTCTGCTATTAGGGAAATAGGAGTAACAGAAATCCTTTTGTTGATGATAGGAATGCCATATTCCTTTTCAATATCCTGTCCAACTTTTACAAGGTTTGCAGCAAGCCGTGTAATCTTATTGTAAATCTTTTCCCGGGCAATCCTCCCGTCCGAATGGCAGCAGTCCCTAAGGGATATACCCATGGTAATGGTCCTGATATCGAGGTTTTCCTCCTGTATCATTTTTATTGTTTCTATGACTTCAAATGGACTGATCATTCTTATCCCCCTTTATATACGGTGCATAGAATTAAAGATATCTTCATGTTGTATTTTTATGGAAAGTCCAAGTTCCTGTCCTTTTTTCTCCAACTGTTCTGATAAATTTGAAAAATCAACACATGCTTTAGATATATCCACCAGCATAATCATTGTAAACATATCCTGCATGATGGTCTGCGAGATATCCAGTATATTTACATTACAGTTTGCCAATATGCCGCTAACCGCTGCAATAATTCCTACCTTGTCTTTTCCTATTACAGTAATTACCGCTCTCATAATAGACCTCCTTAAATTTTTTCATATTTTCGTATTATATCATACATTTTTTATAACTGCTATATAGTATTTTCATAAAAAACTTTTCATTTCTGTTTTTCTAAAATAATGTATATATCCTCAATCAGCACATCAATTAATGCCTCCTGATACCCCGCATCCCCCTGTTCTTTCAAGCATTGGCCCAATTGTCTTAACTGTTCATCCTGTATATTTTCCAGTTTTTTTATACTGCATGCGCTAATCTTTTTATTAGAACGGACGGCTTCATAATCTTTCGGATGATAGCGCCATAATATTAATTGACTTCCATATCTTTTTTTTAGCTTATCCGCTATTAATAGCCCTTCCGGATCAAAGTCGCCTGAATAATAGATGGTCGTCCCTTGTTTTGCCAGCATATCCAATAATACAAGAGAAGCAAGTTTTACCTGTCCATAGGTACATATTAATGGAGGGTACATACAGGAGAGTTGGTCTAATACCGTTGAAAAAACAGCAGGGTTTTCAAAGACAAATACTTTTCCTATTGGACTGGTGATAGCATCAAGCTTGCTTAGATTGGCCAGTGATACCTGCATAGGTTCTCCAATCGTATAGTATCCTTCCCACCCCGGATGGATTTGTCCGCCTATATATCCTTTTAATCCGCAGCAAACAGTATAGTTTGAGATTTCGTCCACAAGTATTCCCGCTTTATAAAACAATTCTGCTTTTTCTTCTGCATTTTGAGGTTTGACTGCATTAAAGCGGTACATGATTGCATACTGAAGTAATTGACCACATTCGGTTCCTTCATCAAATATATGAGGATTTTTACTAATTTCAGAAGCAAACATTGCAAGGCGTTTTTTCTGGTCAGTTAGACAGGGCAGGTTGTTTAGAGCTATACAAACAATATGGATATCCTCCTTTAATCTATTCTCATCCATATCATACCTTTTTATGAAGGTTATATAAGCATTTTCCCTGGTTTGAAGGACATGCCGTACCCAGTCCCCGGCAAGTGTACCTTCAAACGCATCTATTATTTTTTTAAAGAAATCCTCCCGGCGCTGCTTATAGATATTGGCCTTTTCTTTATTCGAAACAAGCTCCTCATGAAAGTATTCTTTTAGTATATCTTCCAGGTTCAATCCGGCAAATCGGGTTTTGTCCAATGCCTTTTCAAAGTTTTCCACTTTTATGCTCGCCGATTTTTGTTTTGTATAATCCTTTTTAAGGAAGCCGGTTAAGGCTTCCTGTTCCTGCACGGATAAACCGGTTAATACAATTATCCCGCCTATTGCTCCCAGTGATTTATACTTTTCTTTCATTTTTTCAAAAACTCTTTTAAATCCCCTGTTATTTTTAAAATAAAGCACGCATTGTCTAAGCAAATCAGTCTCATTCATCCAAAACACTCCATTAATATGCACTGTCCGATTCTTATAATGAGCGCAGTTTAAAATTCAATATTTCCATGATTGCAAACTGCGCGAATTTCATAGATAACTTCCTTGATTTATTTCTAATTTTAAAGTGTGTTATCTATATAATTAACCAACTTTAAAACTAAAAATTGTTGTATTACCACAAATACTAATAAAAATGTGCTTGATTTGTATTCAATTCTCAATTTGTTACCAGTTCCCTTACCTTTCCATTCCATCGGTACCGGATAACTGTCACAAAATCTGCAT